>NZ_JBHVER010000110.1:0-25811 GCF_042802195.1 Kitasatospora sp. NPDC057500
CCCCCGGGCGGCCAGGCGGTGGGGGCGGGTCAGCCGTGCGCCACGGCGGCGATCGCTGCCGCCAGCTCCGCCACGCCCGGCTCCCGCAGCACGCCGTAGTGGTCGCCGGCCAGCCGCACCGTCCCCGGCGCGGCGGCCGACCAGCCGGAGCTGCCCTCGATGAACGAGTAGTCGTCACCGGTGGCCTTGAAGACCGTCACCGGGGCCGACAGCCGCCGCTCTGCCAGCTCGCGGAAGCTGTACTCGAACTCGTACGTCTCCCCGACGATCCGGGCGATCCGGCGGATCAGCTCCTCGTCGAGGTCCGGCAGCAGCCGGTGGACGAAGGCGGCGAACCCGGCCTCGTCACGCACCTCGGCCAGGCACCGCTCCAGCTCCGGCCCGGCGATCGCGCCCGCGAACACCGAGTACAGGATCGTCAGGTACCCCGGGTTGCGGTAGGAGGACTCGCGCCCGTACCGCTCCCCGTCGGCCCGCCGCAGCTCCGGGTTGCCGGGGCAGATCAGCAGCAGGTCCGCCACCTCCTCCCCGGCCCGCTCCAGCTGCCAGGCCGCCTCGAACGCCACCCGGGCGCCGAAGGAGTACCCCCACAGCGTGTACGGGCCGTGCGGGCGGACCCGGCGGATCTCCGCCACGTCGGCCGCCGCCGTCTCCCGGATCGTCGGGTACGGCGTCTCCCCGGGGTTGATGCCGTGCGACTGCACCCCGTAGAACGGCCGGCCCGAGCGCCCGGCGAGCGGGCGCAGGTTCATCGGGTAGCCGCCCAGCCCCGGCCAGCAGAACACCGGCTCCCCGGCGCCGTCGCGGTGCAGCGGCACCAGCCGGGACACCGCGCCGTCCGCCGCCCCGCCGCCGGCCCGGGCGGTGTCGATCCGCGCCGCCAGGTCCGCCAGCCCCGGGCACTCGAACAGCACCTGGAGCGGCAGCCGGGTCCCGAACTCCCGGTTCACCCGGTTGACCAGCGCCACCGCGATCAGCGAGTTCCCGCCCGCCGCGAAGAACTCGTCGGCCGCCGAGACCGCCTCGTACTTCAGCGCCGCCGCCCACACCCCGGCCAGCCGGCGCTCGGTCGGCGTCGACGGCGCCACGAACGGCGCGCCCGTCCCGGCGTCCCGCACCTGCTCGGCGGCGGCCAGCGCCTTGGCGTCCACCTTGCCGTTGGCGGTCAGCGGCAGCTCGTCCAGCACCAGCACCCGGTTCGGGATCATGTAGTCCGGCAGCAGCGCGGCCAGCTCGTCCCTGATCAGCTCCGCCGGGCCCTTCATGTGCACGGCGTCCTCCCGCATGCCCTCGCTGCGCACCTGCTCCTCGCTCACCCGCCCGCCGAGGAAGAAGTACGACGCCCCGCCCGGGATGCCGCACCCCGCCAGCACCGCCTCCATCCGCCGCGCGGACGGCAGCGGGTGACCGCTCTTCGAGCTGTAGCCCGAGGACATGAACCCGAAGCCCAGCCCGTTGCGCTGGAGGTGGTGCAGCCGGGTGCCGAGGCCGATGTACTCCAGCCACGGCTCGGCCGCCCGGCTCACCGCCGTGATGCCGAACCCCGCCCGGCGGTACACCTGCTGGTTGATCGCGATCACGTGCCGCGACTCCACGATCTCGTCCGAGATCCGGACCAGCTCGCCGCCCGCGGAGTCGCCCTCGTACCGGTACAGGCCCGCCGCCAGGCCCTCCACCCCGCCCGGATGGGCCTGGACGAACAGCTCGGTGTCGTCCCGGCGCGGGCGCCCGTCCTCCGGGACGATCGTGAAGCTGCCCAGGTAGAAGTCCTCCTCGGCGACGTCCAGCCGGTGCTGCACGTCCGGCTCGTGGCCCAGCGGACGCACCGCCAGACCGTACTCCGGCAGCACCTCCTCCAGCACGCCCAGCATGTGGCCGGCCTCGAACTCCAGCACCTCCTGGATGTTGTTGCGGTACACCGGCTCGATCGCCCCGCGCCGGCCCAGGAAGTGCAGCGCCAGCGGAACGCCCCCGGGATCGGCCTCGCCGACCCGGACCAGGGCGTGCTCCACCGGGTGGTAGTAGTAGACGCCCGCGGCCGGGCCGTGCGAGCCGTCCGTCTCCAGGTACAGCTGGGTGGCGTACAGCGCGCCGGGGGAGGCGTACGCGTACTTCGGCAGCAGCCGCTCCTCGCTGTGGAACTGCCCGAACCAGCGCAGCACCGGGCCCAGTTCGGCGAGCACGGGGTCGTGGTCGCGCGGGCCGGCCGTGGCGGCCGTGGCGGCCGGGTGCGGGGCGGCGAGCAGGGCCAGCAGGTCGTCCCTGGTCACCGGGCCGCCCTCGAAGTAGCGGTAGGTCTTGCGGGCGAAGGTCTCCCGCCGCTGCCGCCCGCTCTCCCGGCGCCCCGGCAGCTCCACCACCGCCCGCCCGGCCAGCTCCGCCGCGCCGCGCAGGCCCGGGTTGGACAGCTGCGCCCGCACCTGGAGCTTGCTGGCCTTGGACTGGTGGTGGCCGCCGTGGTTGCCCTGGTCCATCAGGGCGGCCTCCTTGGGGTTCAGCTCCACACAGGCCACCAGGTTCCGGTGCCCGGTGCGCGCGTCGTCGGTGACCACGGCGGCGGCCCGGCGCACCCAGGTGTGCTCCTCGATCGCCAGCGCGATCTCGTCCAGCTCCACCCGGTAGCCGCGCAGCTTGACCTGGTTGTCCACCCGGCCCGCGCAGTGCAGCGTGCCGTCCGGGTTCCACTGGGCGAGGTCGCCGGTGCGGTACAGCCGCTCGCCCGGCAGGTGCGGGGAGGCGACGAACCGCTCCGCCGTCAGGTCCGGCCGGTTGAGGTAGCCCCGGGCCAGCTGGACGCCGCCGATGTACAGCTCGCCCGTCGCCCCGAACTCCACCGGCGCCAGTTCCTCGTCCAGCACGAAGCAGCCGGTGCGGTCCACCGGCACGCCGATCGGCACCGAGCCGGCGCCGTCGCCCAGCGTCTGCGGGTCGACCCGGTGGGCGGTCGCGTTGATGGTGCACTCGGTCGGGCCGTAGAGGTTGACCAGCTCCGTTCCCGGCAGCGCGGCCGTCAGCGCCCGGGCGAGGCGCACCGACAGCGGCTCGCCGCCGGAGTACAGGCCGCGCACGGTCGCGCACTCCGTCAGCCGCTCGGTGTCCAGCAGCGCCTGCAGCAGGGTGGGCACGCACTGCAGGGCGGTCACCCCGTGCGCGAGGACGGTGTCGATCAGGGCTTCCGGGTCGCGGTAGACGCCCGGCGCACCCATCACCACGTGCGCGCCGGCGGCGGGCGCCAGGATCTCCCACTGCGCCGCGTCGAAGCTCATCGGGGTCTTCTGCAGGATGACGGCGTCCGGGCCGAGGTGCCCGGCGTCGGCCAGCCAGCGCAGCTGGGACACGATGCTGTGGTGCTCGATCATCACGCCCTTGGGCCGGCCGGTGGAGCCGGAGGTGTAGATGACGTACGCCAGCGACTCCGGGCTCGGGTCGGCGGGCCCCGGGCTCTGGTGGGGGATTCCGTGCGGCTCCGTGCTCGGAGGGGCGTCCGGGAGGTCGGCGGGGACGACGATCAGCGTGCCCGGCGGGACCAGCTCGGCCAGCCGGGCCCGCAGGTGCTCCTGGGCGACGATCACCCGCGTCCCGCTGGACTCGATCATCCAGCGCACCCGCTCCTGCGGGTACTCCGGGGACAGCGGCAGATAGGCGGCGCCCGCGTGCAGGATGCCCCAGGCGCCGGTCATCAGCTCCAGCGAGGGCTCGGTGTACAGGCCGACGCAGTCATCGGCGGCCACCCCCAGCCGGTGCAGCCGTGCGCCCAGCGCGTCGGCGGCAGCGCCGAGCTCGCGGAAGGTCAGGCGCCCGCCGTCGCCGGTCACGGCGGTGGCGTCGGGCCGGGCGTCGGCCTGGGCGCGGAGCAGGTCGGGGAGGCAGAGGGAGCGGCGGGCGTCGAGAAGGACGGCGGACGGGACGGACTCTGCGGTCATGAGGGGGTTCCCTGGGTCGGGCCGATACGGCCGCCCGGTGCGCCGACCGGGCGTGGCTACCAAGGTCGGCCGCCCGGTGTCCCGACCGCCTGGGGCGAGGGCCGCTACCCGGCCCGGATTTCGGCCCGGGCCGGGACGCGCTCCGGTCCCGGGTGTCCCGGGTACGTCCCGGCCCGGTCAGGGCTGACGGCCGCGGTCACGGCGACACCCGCGGCCGCGTTCACGGCGACACCCGCGGCCGCGCCCGCCCGCGCGTCACGGCGCGGTGATCGCCAGGGTCGCGTCGTTGCAGGCCGCCACCGCGACGGCCTTGCGTCCGGCCGGGAGGGCGACCGGGACCGGCAGCAGGTGCGGGTCGCTGATGGTTCCGGTGCCCGCCTCCCCGTAGATGTTGCGACCCCAGGAGAAGGCGAGCCCGGCGGCGGTCGTCGCCGCGCTGTGGTACATCCCGGCGGCGACCGAGGTGACGGAGGTCAGGCCCGTGGCCCAGATCGCCCCCGGCCGGCGCCAGGTCATCTCCCGGCCGGGGCCCTGCTGAGTGCTGTAGCCGTTGCCGAGCTCGCCCGCGAAGTTGTTCCCCCAGGAGTGGACGACCCCGCTCGTCGTCACGGCCAGGCTGTGCCGGTAGCCGGCCGCCACCTGGCGGACGCCGCTGGTGAGGTCCCACACCGGTACCGGCGCGGTGCGGGTCTCGGTGCTGTTGTCGCCCAGCTGGCCTGCCACGTTCTGGCCCCAGGCGTAGGCCCGCCCGCCGGAGACCGCCAGGGTGTGCTCCGAGCCGGCGGCCAGTGACGAGGCCGTGAACGGGGTGACGCCGTCGGCGTGGAGCACCGGTCCCGGGACCCTGTTGTTGCCGGTCCGGCCCAGGACGCCGACCTTGACGGTTCCCCAGGTGTACACGCGGCCGTCCGCGCCGATCGCCGCGCTGTGAGAGTAGCCGGCGGCCACGTCCACGGCGGCCACTCCGCCCGGCAGGGCGATCCGCTTCGGCGAGCGGCTGTCGTAGAGGGTGCCGTCGCCCAGCTGACCCGAGCCGTTGGCGCCGAACACGTAGACGCCGCCGTCGGAGCCGGCGACCAGGCTGTGCCGGTCGCCCGCCGAGACCGCCCGGGCGGTGACTCCGGCGGGCAGCGGGACCGTCCCGGGCGCGAGCCGGCGGGTGAGGGTCCCGGTGCCCAGCTGCCCGGCGTCGTTGTCGCCCCAGGAGTACGGGGTGCCGTTGGAGCCGATGGCGAGGGTGTGCTGGGCGCCGACGGCGACGGCGGTGAGCGCCACCCCGGCGGGCAGGGCGGTGGCGGTCGGCGTGGCGCGGTTGACGGAGGTGCCGTCGCCGAGCTGGCCGTAGCCGTTGAAGCCCCAGCCGAGGGCGGCGCCCGCGGTGCCCGGCCGGGTGGCGCCGGCCGTCCCGGGGAGGGCGGCGAGCACGGCGAGGGCGGGCGGCAGGGCGAGCAGGGCGCGACGGGAGACGAGGGCGCGGTCGTCGGACACGGGGACTCCTTGACGGGCGGGGAGGGGGCCGCGCTCCGGGGGCGGCCGGCTCAGCGAACCGCGTCCGGCCGACTCCCGCAAGGCACAGCCTCTTCGAGTGCTCCCCGGGCGGCGGGTTTCCGCCGGTTCCTCCGTTGTCCGCACTGCTGCGGCCCGGACCGGGCCCGGATCAGGCCCGGATCACGGCTCTTTGAGTCCGGCGCCCACGGGGTGCTCGACGGCAGGATCGAGCAGCTGCTCCACGCGCAGTCCGGCGAGGGGAGGCCCACCGTCGTGGGCCAGAAGGCCGGAGTCGCCATCACCCGGTTCGGCAAGGACGGCTTCCAGGCCGGCCACGCCGACAACGACGGCATGGCCGGTGCGATCACCACCCGGCTCAAGGCCGCCGACCGGACATGGTGCACGCCGCCCGGGCCGTCCAGTACATGATCACCGGTGCGGTGCTGCCGGCCGCCGTGGTGATCGACTCGGCCTCCCGGCGCACCCGGACGTCCGCCGGCCGGGGCTGACCGGCTGCCGCACCGACCGGGACAGCCCGGTCCCCACCTCCACGGGGACCGGCCCCCGCGCGTCCCGGAGGTGACGTTGGTCCCTGCCGCCCGTCGGACCGGCCCCGCACCCTGGAATACGGGTCCGCCGGTTCACGAAGACCGGCGGGCCCACCAGCGAGACCCGGTAGCCGAGTGAGTGAGGACGTACGCTGCCCATGCCCGTCGAGACGATCGTGAACCGTCTGGTCGACGCCTTCTTCACCTACTGCCAGGAGTGCGGCGAACCCCGCGACGCCGACTGCCACCCGCAGGCCCACTGGCGGCTCTACCACGACCTCGACGCGCAGACGCTGCACCGGATCCGCCACTGGGCGCTCGACCCGGCCAGCCCGGCGGGCACCGAGACCGAGCGCACCGTGCTGCTGCACTGGCTGGAGGCGCAGGAGGCCTGACGGCCCGGCCCGTCGCAGCGCCCGTGGGCCCGCGCGCCGAGCATGACCTCCGAGGTAATCGACCCCCCGAACCCGCTCCGGCAAGGTGATCACCGCAGGCCGGAGAACCCCTCCGACCTGGCGTTGGACCCACGGAAGGGGATCGACATGACCATGGTTCGCCGGCTCACCCGCCGCACCGCGCTGCTCGCCACCGGGACGGCCGCCGCAGTCGCGCTCGGCGCCGTCACCGCCGCGACCGGTGCCACCGCCGGCCCCGCGGGCGGGGCCGGCGAGGTGCTCGCGGAGTGCGCCGACGTCCGGGGGAAGCTGGAGCGCCTCGAAGGCCGGCTCACCCCCAACAACTGCGCCTTCATCAAGCGCCAGATCGCCTTCGGCGAGACCCCGACCGGAACCCCGCCGGTGCCCGGTGACCTCACCCACCCCCGGGTCCGGGTCTACCAGGACATCTTCGACGACGAGGCCACCCTCTGGGAGGCCGGCACCGCCCCGCAGCGCGGGCTGACCGCCATCGGCACCTCGATCACCCGCTCGCTCGGCCTCGTCCCGGACTTCCGCTACCGCGGCACCGAGGTGGTCGCCGACGGCGCCGTGGTGATGTTCGGCCAGTGGAACGAGGCCACCGTCAAGGGCCACCCGATCGCCTACCCGCAGATCGCCAGGAACGTGCTGTCCGACGACGGCCGGACCATGCAGGCCCGCCGCTACTACGACCGCCACGAGCTGTTCAAGCCGGTCGCCCCCGAGTTGAGCCCGCTCTTCGCCGGGATCGCCGACCCGGGCGGCGCGGGCGGCGCGGGCAGGCCCGCCGACCGGCGAGCCCCGGAGCGGTTCCGCGCCGGGGAGATCACCGCCCGGCTGGCCGCCTGGAACGGCGAGGACGTCGCCGCCCTGGTGGGCCGTACGGGCGGCGCGCGCCTCGGCGGCCCCGGCCTGGCGGCGCCGCTGGTCGGCGCCGAGGGCCAGGCCGACTACCTCCGGCGGCTCTTCGAGCGGGCCGACGTCCGGTTCAAGTCCGGCCAGGTCGCCTTCGGCCGGACCATGACCTACGTGGAGTGGTACGGCACGGCCGTTCCCGCGTGGAGCAAGGACCCGGTGACCGGGAAGGGCACGGAGGTGACCTTCGGCATCGTCGAGCGCTTCGGCCCCGGGGGTGAGTGGGAGCTGTTCTTCGACACGCTGCCGCTGATCGCCACCGAGAGCGAGATCGCCGCCCTCTACCGGCGCATCGCCTGACCTCGGCCGGGAGCGGACCGCGGCTGCGTCGCCCCGGCCCCGGCGGCTACAGTGCCCCTCATGCCCAAGAGACCGACCGACGTCTGGCGTGAGCACGTCGCCGAAGAAGCCGCAGCGGTGGCGGCGGGAACCCTCGACCCGGAGTGCGCGTACAGCACCGAACTCTTTCCCGTGAGCCTCCTGACCGTCACGGATGACGTCCTCGCCGCGTTCGAGGCGGACGTGGCTGCGCTGGGCGGCAGCCCGGCCGACGACGACGTCCTCGGCGTCGTCGAGCGGGTCGTGCTGGAGCTCAACCGCGTCAACGAGGCTCACGACGGGGCCGCTTACGAAACCGACGAGCGGGAACTGCTCTGCGCCTACATCGACGACACCCTCGTCGCCGCCGGCGTCGACGTCGAGGCCCTCACCGAACGGCAGGGTCTCGGCCGCCACGAGATCACCGACCGCTGGCGGGAGTGGTGATCGGGGCACAGCGGCTCGGGGCGGCCGACCGCTGGTGACCTGAGTCGGAGCTTCGTCCCCGCTGCTGTTCCATTCGGTGAGCCAGGTGCGAGACGCGCCTGTTCGGTCGGGCGAATCGCTGAGTGAGCCGAGTGAGCCGAGTGAGCCGAGTGAGCCGTGGGGAAAGACCGCCGTGGTCGGTGCCGGACGACCCGTGGGACCGGATCGAGCCGCTGCTGCCCGCGCGGCAGCAGCGGCTTCGCAGGGTCGCCCGCCCGGAGCGGCTGCCGCAGGAGCTCGACTCCGGCTCGGGCACGACCTGCCGGCGCCGACTGCGGGATCGGCCCGAGGCAGGGGCGCGGGACCGGCTGTGCCACGTGCTCCTCACCGGGTTGCACCGGGCCGGCGAGCCGGACCGGTCGCGGGCGGTGATCGACGGCCCGCACCGCCAGGCCCGTCGCGGCGGCCCGGAACAGGACCGAGCCCGGTCGGCCGCGCCCGCCCGGGCTCGAACCGCCAGGTGATCACCGACGGCCTCGGCACGCCACTGGCCGTCACCGCAACCGGCGGCAACCGCCACGACGTCACCCGGCTCGTGCCGCTCATGGACGTCACTCCCCGCCTCCACGGCAGGACCGGCAGGCCACGCCACCGACCTCAGCGGCTGTTCGCCGACCAGGGCTACGGCTTCGACGAGTACCGACGGCTGGTGTGGAAGCGGGACATCGAGCGGGTGATCGCCCGTCGAGGTGTACTCGACGGGTCCGAGCCTTGTGTCTGCTCCCCGAAGGCACATACCCGGCGTCCTCGGAGAACTCGCGCGGCGTCGCGCCTCCTCGCGGCCGGCCGGGTACAGCGGGTGGAGCGGGGCGGGCAGCACGGTCGCGCGACCAGGAGGGCGGCCAGGCCGAGCAGGCGCGCGGTGCCGGGCTTCCGGGCGGTGGTCGCCCGCGAGGCCGGGGCGCGCGCCTGACCGATCGTGCGCCCGCCGGTCTCAGTCCCGTGCCAGCTCCAGTGCCTCGCGCAGCCGCCCGCCGGCCGCGGCGAGCAGCCGGGCGGCAGTCGGGGCGTCCACGCCGGTGAGGACGACCAGGACGGCGTCCTTCGCCTCGCCACCGGTGGCCGCCAGCGCCCGCCGTGCCGTCTCCTCGTCCGCGCCGGTGATGTCGGTGACGATCCGCCGTGCCCGGTCGCGCAGCTTGGCGTTGCCCGCCCGGACGTCGACCATCAGATTGCCGTACGTCTTGCCGAGCCGGACCATCACCGCCGTGGAGAGCAGGTTCAGCACCAGCTTCTGCGCCGTCCCCGCCTTGAGCCTGGTCGAACCGGCCACCACCTCCGGCCCGGTCACCACCTCGATGCCCAGCTCGGCGGCCGCGACCAGCGGTGACCCGGTGGTCCCCGCCAGCCCCACGCCCAGTGCCCCGGCGGCGCGGGCGCAGCGCACGGCCGCCACCGTGTACGGGGTGTGCCCGGAGGCGGAGACGCCCACCACGGTGTCCTCGCCGGTCAGCGCCAGCGCCGCCAGGTCGGCGGCCGCCAGTTCGGGGCGGTCCTCCGCGCCCTCCACGGCGCGCACCAGCGCTTGCGCGCCTCCCGCGATCACACCCACCACCTGGCCCGGGGCGGTGTTGAACGTCGGCGGGCACTCGCTCGCGTCCAGCACTCCCAGCCGCCCCGCCGTCCCGGCACCCGCGTAGACCAGCCGCCCGCCCCGGGCCATCCGCGCCGCGACCGCGTCCACGACGACCGCGATCCGCGGCAGCTGCCCGGCCACCGCCCCGGCGACCGTCCGGTCCTCGGCGTTCAGCAGCCGCAGCAGTTCCAGCGTCCCCAGCCGGTCGAGGCCGGCCCACTCCGGCCGCACCTCCTCCGTGGCCGGACCGTCGGCGTTCTCCATACCGCCTCCCTCCCCGCGCATGACCGCCGCCAACCCGGGCAGGTGCCAGTCAGGCGAGGAAGGGAGGCCGGCCGTGGGCCGCCAGGAAACCGTCGCCGCCCTGCTGGAACGCTTCGGCCGCACCTACGCCGACGAGGCGGGCATCACGCTCCGGGACACCCCGGCACCGCTCTACCGGCTGCTGGTCCTCACCACGCTCAGCTCGGTGCGGATCAGCGCCGGCATCGCCGTCGCGGCCGCCCGGGAACTCTCCGCGGCCGGCCTGCGCACCCCGAAGGCCATGGCCGAATCCCGCTGGCAGGCCAGGGTGGACGCGCTCGGCCGCGCCCACTACGTCCGCTACGACGAGAGCACCGCCACCGCCCTCGGCCGCGGCGCCGAGTTCCTCCTCGACCGCTGGCACGGCGACCTCCGCCGCCTCCGCGACGAGGCCGACGGCGACCCGGTCCGGATCGCCGGCCTGCTCCGCGAGTTCCCCAGGATCGGCCCGGTCGGCGCGGGCATCTTCTGCCGCGAGGCCCAGGCCGTGTGGCCGAGCCTGCGCCCCTCCTTCGACGATCGCACCCTGCGTGCCGCCGCCGACCTCGGCCTGCCTCACACCCCCACCGGCCTCGCCGCCCTCACCCCGCCGCACAACCTCGCCCGCCTCGCCGCCGCCCTCACCCGCCTCAGCCTGAGTCACGCAAGCCCCGACGGGCTGCTCGCGGCATAGCACTCTCCTTCGGATCACGCCGGGCGGTCGCCGCCGGAGCACGCACACCTCCAGCCCGACGGCCGGGAGACGCCCCCACCTCCGCACCACCGATGCGGCAGGAGGGGCTCAGCAACGAGTGGGTCATGGCCGTGCCGAGTGCGCCCAGCAGTATGTCGAGCGCCGTGTCGGCTTCCCTGGACCCCGCCGCCCACCGCTGGACGGGTCGCGGGCGGCGGCCGACGGGGAGACGGCCGTCGGGACTCCGGGGCGGGGGAGGAGTACGGGACGTCGTCGGGCAGCACCCTTGATCGAGTGCCGGGGACGGGAAAGGGTGGTGCCATGACCACGTTTGAGATCGATCCCGCCGAAGCGTCGGCCGACGGGGCGCTGCGCACCCGTACCCATGAGTGGCGGGCCGCTCCGCCCGTCTCCGCGTTCTCGCACCTCACCGGGGAGGAGATCCTCCAGGAGATGATCGCCGGCCGGATCCCGCAGCCGGCGATCGGGAGCACCATGGGCTTCCGGCTGGTGGAGGCCGGGCCCGGGACGGCCGTCTTCGAGGGCGTGCTCGGTGATCACCTCTTCAATCCGATGAACACCGTCCACGGCGGCTACCTGGCCACGCTGTTGGACTCGGCGCTCGGCTGCGCCGTGATGAGCCGGCTGCCCGCCGGGGTGGGCTACACCACCACCCAGTTGAACGTGCACATGGTGCGGCCGCTGTTCGCCGACTCGGGGAAGGTGCGCTGCGAGGGCGTGGTCCTGCACATGGGCCGGACGATGGCCACCGGCGAGGCGCGGATCCTCGGGGGCCGGGACGACCGGCTGATCGCGCACGCGACCACCACCTGCGCCATCCTGGCCCCGCGCAGCGCCGGTTGACGCACGCGCACGGGCCCGGTGGTCACACGCGCGAGGGGCGTGCGCACGACCACCGGGCCCGTCGGCCGGTCCTGCTCAAGCGGTGCTCGGCGCGTCACCACGCACCGGCGCCCACGCTCCGGCACCACGCTCCGGCACCAGGCTCCGAAGCTACGCTCCGAACGTCGCGGCGAGCAGCCCGCAGACGGCGAGGAAGCCGCAGATCCCCAGGTTGACCAGCTTGTGGGAGAGGAAGACGGCCGCGAACTCGCGGATGGTCGCGCTCGGCCAGTAGTACCGGGCGGTGGGCGAGCCGAAGACCTGGCCGCTGACATCGGTCTTACGGGCCATCAGGGCGGCCCGGAAGGCGTGGAAGTTGTTGGTGACGATGACGCAGCGGTAGTCGGGCTTGGCCTGCTCCATGATCGCCTTGCTGAACAGCAGGTTCTCCTCGGTCGTCCGGGAGCGGTCCTCACGCGTGACGTGCTCGGCCGGGAAGCCGCGCTCGACCAGGTAGTCCGCCATCGCGTGGGACTCCGGCAGCTTCTCGTCGGGGCCCTGGCCGCCCGAGGTGATCAGCACCGGCGGGTTGCCGCGCGCGGCCTGCTTCTCGTAGACGTCGCGGCCGCGCTCCAGCCGGCTGGCGAGCAGCGGTGGCACCCGCTCGCCGCCGATCAGCCCGGAGCCCAGGACCACCACGAAGTCGACGTCGCCGCGCGGCCGGTGGCACTGGTAGAGGAAGGCGTAGCCGACGAAGCAGACGAAGAGGAAGGAGACGTAGCCGACCACCAGCATCGCCGTCGCGGCGAGGATGCCGAGGCGGTTGGACCCGGTCACCACCGCCGCGGCGAACAGGGCGATCACCCCGAGGATGCCGAGACCGGCGAGCAGGGACAGCAGGTTCGCCGGCCGTCGCCCTTCCTTGCGGATCATCGTCAGCCCGTTGGAGAGCAGGAACCAGACCAGGGCGACGGTGCCGGCGGTCGGGAGCAGGGCGATCAGGGCGACCGCCAGTTCCGCCACCAGCGTGGGTGCCCGGCGCAGTTCGGCGATCAGTGCGAGGGCGAGGAGCGAGACCGCGATGCCGAGCAGGACGGCGTTGCTGAATTGGCGTCGGTCGCGAAGGACTCCGATTCCGCAAAGGAGGAAGAAGAAGGCCGCTGGGGCATAGGCGATCATGGTCATATCGTAGGGTTCCGCCGGACGGTCCCGGCGACCTTCTCCGGGTTGCCGGGATGCTCGTCGACGACGCAGGTCCCCGTGCCCGCGCCCGCGCCCGCGCCCGCGTCCGTGCCCGTCGACCGCCCGACCCGGCGGACGCCCGGGACGGCCGCGGTGCCGGCGCAGGCGAGCGCGACCAGGGCGGCCGTGACCAGCAGCGGCCCGGTACTGCCCCAGGCATCGGCGGCCAGCGGCGCGAGCGTGTACCCGAGCGGGGCGGCGGCCAGCGACAGCAGCCAGTCGTAGGAGGTCACCCGGGCCAGCACCTGGGGCGGGAACTCCTGCTGCACCACCGTCTGCCACACCGGGCTGAGGAAGCCGAGCCCCGTCATCGCCAGCGCGTACGCGGCCACCGTGACCGGGGCCGGCGCCGCCACAGCGAGCGCGGCCAACGGCAGGGCGTACAGCGACAGGCCCAGGTTGGCGACCAGCACCGGTCGTCGTGGCCGGTAGCGGCCGGCGAGCAGCGAGCCGGCCAGCACGCCGAACGCGGCGGCCTGGGTCATGGCGATCCACACGCCCTCCCCGCCCAGCCGCCGGGTGGCGATCAGCGGGCCGAGGGTGAGCAGTACGGCGGCGGCGCCGTTCCACACGCCGTGGCCGACCAGGCTCGTCCAGTACCAGTCGCGCGAGCGCACCTCGCCCCACCCGTGCAGCAGGTCGGCGCGCAGCGAGCGGCGCTCGCCCGGGGTGTGCCGGACCCGCAGCCGTGCCAGCAGCGCGGCGCTGACCAGGAAGGAGGCGCCGTCCAGCAGGAACGCCCAGCCGGCGCCGGCCGTCCAGACCAGCACCCCGGCGAGCGCCGGGCCGCCGAGCCGGGCGGCGTTGGCGGCCGAGGCGAGCAGCGCGTTGGCCCGCATCCGCTGCGGCCCGGCGACGGTGGCGGCGACCAGCGGCGTCGCCGTCGGTATGGCGAACGCGGAGGCGATCCCGCCGACCGCCTCGGCGGCCGCGATCGGCGCGAGCCGGGGCTGGTCGGCGAGGAGTTCGAGGCCGACCGCCAGTTGGGCGGCGGCCCGGACGAGGTCGGTGACCAGCGCGACCAGCCGGGGGTTGACGCGGTCCCCGACGACGCCGCCCAGCGGGAGCAGCAGCAGGCGCGGGACCATCGCGCAGCCCAGGACGAGCGCGAGCGCGCCGGAGGAGCCGGTCGCCCGGGTGACGGCGATGGCGAGGGCGGCGGGGACGACGGCGTCCCCGAGGGTGGAGATCGTCCGGCCGAGGAACAGCAGCCGGAAGTCGGGCAGGCGCAGCGGGTGCTGAGGCAGGGTCACGGGCACGACTGTATTTCGGTACCGAAGTTTCGGCAACGAATTATTTGCGGCCCGAAAGCCGCAGCTCACGGACCCCTACACTCGGGGCATGACACCCGCGACCCACCGGACGGCGGCCGACCGGCCCCGCGACTGGACCGACGGCCACGTCGAACGCTGGCGGCCGGTGCTGCCGCACCTCGACCCGGACGTCGAGGGCGCCGTCACCCGGATGGGCAAGCTCGTCCGCCACCTGGGCCGGGTCCGCGAGCAGGGCGTGGCCGACTACGGTCTCCAGAAGCACGAGTTCGACACCCTGCACGGCCTGGCCGGGCGCGGCGGCCGGGCCACCCCGTCCGACCTGCGCGCCGACCTCAACCTGGCGCCGGCCTCGGTGACCGGCCGCCTGGAGGCGCTGGAACGGCGCGGTTTCGTCGTCCGCACCCCCTCCAGCGACGACCGCCGCCGGGTCGACGTCGAGCTCACCGAGGCGGGCCGGCTGGCCTGGCGGCAGGCGCTGGACGTGGTCGGCCGCGAGGAGCACCGGCTGCTCGGCGTGCTCAGCCCGGTGGAGCGGCGCCAGCTCTCCGACCTGCTGCGCCGCGTCCTGCTGGCCGCCGAACAGCCGGTGCCCGAGACCCGGACCGGAACCGGGGCCGACCGCCCGGAGGCCGGCTGGCACGCCTGAGTCCGGGCCCGCCCCGTCACCGGGCCGTCAGTTCCAGGGCCCGACCGAGAGGCGGATCCGGGCGTCCGGCCCGAGGATCGGCCGGGTGGTGGCCGGCAGCGGGACGTGGGCGAGCCAGGAGGCGGCCTGCGGGTCCTCGTCGGGCAGCGGGTCGCCGGTCGGGTGGAGGTCGCGGATCGCCCCGGGCACCTCCGAGTTCCAGTTCGCCCAGGCCGCCGGACGCGGCCCGCCGGCGTCCACGTCGACGATGAGCGTGTCGGCGAAGTCGGCGGTCTGCTCCAGGTGGTCGCCGAAGCCGAACAGCCCGCGGGTCTGGCGCAGCGAGAGCAGGTTCAGGTCGAGGACGAACCGCAGCGGGCCCGCGTTCCCCTGGCGCAGCCGGCTGGAGAGGAAGGTGGTCGCCAGCGGGACGGCGCCGTCCCCGGCGGTGGCGGCCCGGGCGCGCCGGCTCGCCTCGGTCGGGTCGGACAGCTGGATCGGGCACCAGTGCGGGGCGACCCGTTCGTGCATCAGCACCGGCAGCCCGCGCACCGTGAGCCGGACCTCCGCCTGCCAGGTGACCTCCTCCTCCGCGGGCAGCCGGACGCCGACGAGGTCGGTGGCGGCCTTCAGGTCGCCGAACAGGAAGCGGCGCAGGTTCTGGTAGCCCTCCTCGGAGTTGACCAGCCCGTAGCAGCCGCTGTGGCTGCGGTAGGCGAACGCCCGGTTGGCGCCGGTGACCTGGGCGTTCTCGATCTGCACCAGCCCGTCGCTGCGCGGGCCGACGGCCTCGGCCGAGATGCCGCGGCCGACGTCGTAGTCGCGGGAGTTGGTGCCGACCATGCAGAACACCCGGTCGAGCGGGAAGCGGCCGGCGGCGTCCGCGGGCTCCCCGCTGCCGTCGTCGTCGGTGATGTCCACCGCCCGCCAGCCGTCCGGCGGCCCGTCCGGGTCGGGGTGCGGGGTCAGGTACTGGTACATCCGCTCGGGGCCGAAGATGTCGGAGCCGTTGATGTTGAACAGGTCGCGCAGCGCCTCCGGGACGCCGAAGCCGACGGCGAAGGTGATGCCGCCGTGCGGCGTTCCGTAGGTGAACAGCTTGGAGACGTACTCGGTGGCGCGCTCGCCGCGCTCGACCGGGATGATCTTCTGCAGCAGGCAGCGGCAGATCAGACCGCCCATCGAGTGGGCGACCAGGTTGACCCGGCGCGCGCCGGTCCGCTCCCGCACGTGGTCGATCAGTTCCAGCAGGTCACGGGCGGCCGACTCCAGGTCGAAGGCCTGGGCCTGGCCGCCCCAGGTGCCGGAGCAGACGTCGTAGAAGCGGTGGATCCAGATGCTTTCGGGAGGAGGGGCCTCCGTCTTCTCCGGGCGCGGACCCTCGACGACGATGTGGTAGCCCTCGTCGAGGTGCAGGCGCAGTAACGGACTTTCGAACTGGTAGAGAACGGGGTTGTCCTGGCGGCCGACGCGGATGTGCGTCGAGCCCTGGTTGAATCCGTAGAACGGATCCGTCACGGCCTTCTCGATCCCGGGGGTGCCTCCGGCGTATCCCCGGACATAGATGATCGGGAGCCCGGCGGACGGCGTGCTCATGGCCGGCCTGCCCTCTCCGCGGCCGGTACCGGCCGGCACCGGCCGACCCGTTGGGATGGGAACTTCTCCCCACCAGTGTCGGCGGCCGGCGCCGGCCTGTCACCCCTGACTCCGGACCGTTGACGGCCCGTCACTGCCCGTGCGGGTCCGTCGCTCCCGCGAAGCGCTCGATCGCGGCCAGCACCGCCTCGCCGGTGGCGGGGGAGCCGGTGTGCCCGGCGTTCTGGATCACCGTCAGCTCGGCGTCCGGCCAGGCCTCGGCGAGCTTCCAGGCGGTGTCCAGCGGGCTGTCGAGGTCGAGGGCGCCGTGGATCAGCACGCCCGGGATGCCGGCCAGCCGGTGCGCGTCGCGCAGCAGCCGGTCGGGCTCCAGGAAGGCCCGGCGGGAGAAGTAGTGCGCGGTGATCCGCACGAAGGCGGTCAGCGCCTCGGCGGGCCGGTCCGTGTAGGCGTTCGGGGAGCCCATGGTCTCGTGGGCGATCACCGCGTCCTCCCAGGTCGCCCAGGCGACGGTGGCCGCGCGGCGGACGGACTCGTCCGGGTCGTTCAGCAGCCGGTCGTAGGCGGCGAGCAGGTCGCCGCCGCGGTCCTCGGGCGGCAGCGCGTCGCGGAAGGCCTCCCAGGGGCCGGGCAGCAGCCGTCCGACGCCCCGGTAGAGCCAGTCGATCTCCTCCGGCCTGGTCGTGGTGACGCCGTTGATCACGATCGCGGACACCCTGGAGGGGTGCGCCTGGGCGTAGGCGAGGATCAGGGTGGAGCCCCAGGAGCCGCCGAACATCAGCCACCGCTCGATGCCCAGGTGCTCGCGCAGCCGCTCCAGGTCGGCGATCAGGTGCGCGGTGGTGTTGTGCTCCAGGCTGGTCGCCGGGTCGGCGGCGTGCGGTTCGCTGCGGCCGCAGTTGCGCTGGGAGAACAGCACGAGCCGGTAGCGCTCGGGGTCGAAGTACTTCCGGTTGCGGGCGCTGAGCCCGGAACCCGGTCCGCCGTGCACCACGACGGCGGGCTTGCCGGCCGGGTTCCCGGACACCTCCCAGTGGATCCGCTGGCCGTCGCCGACGTCCAGCAGGCCTTCCGCACAGGGCTCGCCGACGGGGTGGAACGCGGTCATGCGGGTGGCCTCCTCGGTGGGACGGGTCGCGCCGGCGACCCTAGCGGCCGAACGCGCGGTGGTCGAACGATTTCGGGGCCGGGCGGCCGGCGCCCGGGCGGTCAGCGGCGCTCGGGCGGGAGCAGTGCCGCCAGGCCGTCGAGGATCCGTTCGAGGCCGAAGGCGAACCGGGCGTCGAGGTCCGGCCCGGTGAGGTCGTCGGCCATCGCGACCAGCCGGGGGAACTCGGCGGCCGGCAGTGCGCGGAACCGCTCCGCGGCGGCGTCGGCCACCTGGCGCCGGCCGGTGCCGGCGGTCTCGGCGGCCGCCATCGGGGACTGCTCCTGGAGCACGAAGCCCTGCACGTACGCGCCGAGCAGGTAGGAGACCATCGCGGCGTCGGCGGCGGAGAAGCCGGCCCCGCGCAGGCGGTCGAGCTGCTCCTCCATCAGGCGCAGCAGGTTCGGGCCGGGCGCGAGGCGGCCCGCCACCACCTTGGCCGCGTCCCGCCTGCCGAGCAGGTGGGCGCGGTAGCGCTCGCAGTACCCGCGCAGCTGGACCCGCCAGTCACCGGTGCGCGGCGGAGGCTCGACGTCGGCCATCAGCGCGTCGTTCAGGAGGTCCAGCAGCTCCTCCTTGTTGCGGATGTGCCAGTACAGCGAGGCGGCCTTGACCCCGACCTCGGCGGCGACCTTGCGCATCGACAGTCCGGCCAGGCCGTCGCGCTCCAGCACCCGCAGCGCCGCCCGCGCGAGCGCCTCGCGGGTGAGTGCGGGCTGGGCGGCGTCGTCCTCGTCGGCCGGCATGGGTCCTCGCTGTTCCTCGTTCCTGGGCTGGCTGCGATCGCGCTTGCAATCTAACACCGTTAGGTGCACGCTGTCCTCCGTCGGAACGGCCCCTAACACTGTTAGGGGCCTCAAGCGATCGAACCGGGAGGACCATCCGATGGGGGAGACCGAGGGGGGCGCGGCGCCGGCCGCGAGCGCCCGTCGTCGGCGGCTCGCGCTCGCGCTCGCGACGCTGTGCATCACCATGTTCATGTCCATGCTGGACAACGTCATCGTCGGCAACGCCCTGCCCCGGATCGGCCGGGACCTCGACGCGGGCATCACCGGTCTCCAGTGGGTCGCCGAGGGCTACAGCCTGGTCTTCGCCGCCCTGCTGCTCACCGGCGGCGCGCTCGGCGACCGCTACGGCCGCACCGCCGTGTTCCGGCTCGGCCTCGCCCTGTTCACGGTCGGCTCGGCCGCCGCCGCGCTCGCCGGGACCGTCGGCGCGCTGGTCGCCGCGCGGATGCTCCAGGGCGTCGGCGCCGCGCTGCTGACCCCCGGCAGCCTCGCCGTCCTGCGGCACGTCTTCACCGACGAGCGCGAGCGCACCCGGGCGATCGGCACCTGGTCCGGCGTCTCCGCGCTCGGCCTCTCGGTCGGCCCGGTGATCGGCGGGCCGATGGTCGAGGCCTTCGGCTGGGCCAGCGTGTTCTGGATCAACGTGCCGATCGGCGCCGTCGCACTCGTCCTCTCCGGCCGGGTGCTGCCCGCGGTCCCGGCCCGTGCCCGCCGCGTCGACCTCGGGGGCCTGGTACTGTCCGCGGCCGGCCTCGGCGCCGCCGTCCACACCCTCGTCGAGGGCCCCGCACGCGGCTGGACGGACCCCCGGGTGCTCACCACGGCGGTGCTCGCGGTACTGCTGCTGGCCGCCTTCCTGCTGCTCGAACGGTGGATCGCCGAGCCGATGCTGGACCTGCGGCTGTTCCGCGACGGCGTGCTCGGCGGCGCGCTGCTCGGCGGGTTCACGGTCAGCTTCGGGATGTTCGGCGCGCTGTTCTTCCTGCCGCTGCTGATGCAGGGCGTGCTGGACTGGTCGCCGACGGCGGCCGGCCTCGCCGGGCTGCCGATGACGGCGATGATCGTCGTCGCCGGCCCGCTCTCGGCGCGGCTGACCGGCCGTCACGGGCCCAGGCTGCCGCTGGTGCTGGGCATCGCCCTGTGCGCGCTCGGCCTGGCCGGCCTCTCCCTGTACGGCGAGCAGGCCCGCTACGCCGGGTACCTGTGGACGCTGTTCGTGCTGGGCCTGGGCATGGGACTGACCTTCACCCCGGTCTCGATCGCCGTCCTCCAGCGGGTCGCCCCCGAGCGGATGGGCACCGCCTCGGCCACCGTCAACACCCTGCGCGAACTCGGCGGCGTGCTCGGCATCGCCGTCCTCGGCGCCGTGCTGACGCACCGCCTGACGACCGGGCTGACCGCCTCCCTGGCCCGCCTCGGCCTCCCGGCCGAAACGCTCGGCCGGCCCGCCGACACCCTGGCGGCTGCCACCACCGCCCCGGCCGCCCCGCTCCCGGCCCCGGTGCAGCAAGCGGTCGAACACGCCTTCACCGAGGGCATCCAGCTCGCCCTGCGCTGCGGCTCGGCGGCCCTGGCGGCGGCCGCCGTCCTGGTCGCACTCCTGCTGCGCCGGCCCGGGCGCCGCCCGTCGGCGGCCCCGGCCGCACCGGCCCCCGACTCCCCCGGACAGGGCCTCCCCGCCGGGGAGGCCCTGTCCGGCGCACGCCCGGCGGTCACCGCCGGAGCACGCACGCCCCCCGCCCGGCGGCGGGGAGCCTTGCCCGCCCACCGGCAGGAGGGGCCCGTCGACGACGCCCACTGATCCGACGTGCCCCGAACGAGGGGGCTGGCGTCCGCCTTTCAGCGAATGCCCTCCACCGCGCTCTGGGCGGTGCGGGCCAGGGTGCGGCGGGCCTCCCAGGGGCGGGCGGGGTCGACGGGCGGGGGCGGGACCGGCGGGCGGAAGGCCAGTTCGGCGACCAGGCCCCGGACGGCGACGACCCGGGCCAGCGAGGTGAGCAGGCCGTCCTCGCCGACGAAGGCGGGGGCGCTGGTGGGGCGGCCGTCGGCCAGCCGGTAGCGGATCGCGACCGGCTGGACGGGGGCGCCGGTCCGGACGGCGGCCTCGAAGAAGGCCGGGCGGAAGCGGCCGCTCTCCCGGCCGCACCAGGTGGAACCCTCCGGGAAGACGATCACCGGGTGGCCGGCCCGCAGTCCGCCGGCCACCTCGGCGACCGTCGCCGGCAGCGTGCGCAGCCGGTCGCGGTCGAGGAAGACGGTGCCGCCCCAGGCGATCAGCGGGCCGAGCACCGGCCAGTGCCGCACCTCGGTCTTGGCCAGTGAGCGGCCGGGGCGGGCGGCGGCGACCAGCGGGATGTCCAGCCAGGAGACGTGGTTGGCCACCAGCAGCACCCCGCCCCCGGCGCCCGGCCCCGGACCGGGCTCGACGTGCACCGCGACTCCCAGCGAGCCGAGCAGCCCGCGCGCCCAGAACCGGGCGAGCCGCTCGCGCGGCCCGCGCGGCAGCGCCCGCGCCGGCAGGGTGAGCGCGAGCCCCGCCGTGAGCACCACCAGGCAGGCGGCCAGGCGCAGCACCCGCCGGGGCAGGGCGACGGTGGGCGCCGGGTCGGTCAGGCAGGCCTCCGGGGTGCAGGAGGCCGTCGGCAGCCAGACGCTCATGAGGACCGTTCCGCGGCGGGCGCCGCGGCCGTGCCGACGCCGCCCACACCGGAGAGGAAGTGCCGCAGGTAGCGCGGGTCGGTGCGCTCCAGCGAGAGCAGCACGTACAGGTCGGCGCACTCGAAGTCCGGGTCGTACGCGGGCTCGCCGCAGACCCAGGCGCCGAGCCGCAGGTAGCCCCGGAGCAGGGCCGGCAGCGGCGCCTTCGCGGCCCGGGCCACACCGGTGGCGTCCCAGGGGCGGTGCGGGGCGACCCGGTACTGCGCGGGGGCGAGGTGCTTGGCGGCGACGGTGTCCCACACCCGTGCGGCGGTGGCGCCGCCGTCCTCCAGGGAGATCGAGCAGCAGCCGCCGACCCAGGTGTTGCCGGTGTCGGCGAGGTAGCGGGCGATGCCGCCCCACATCAGGTTGATGACGGCGCCGTTGCCGCGGTGCTCGGCGGCGATGCAGGAGCGGCCGAGCTCGACCAGGCCGTCGCGCAGCGGGGCGAGGCCGGCGAGGTCGAACTCGCCGTCGGAGTAGAGCCGGCCGGCCCGGCGGGCGGCCTCGGGGCGCAGCAGGCGGTAGGTGCCGACGACCGCGCCGTCCTCGCCCTCGCGGACCAGCAGGTGGTCGCAGAACTCGTCGAACGGGTCGACGTCCAGCCCGGGGACGGTGCTGTGCAGGGTGGCGCCGAGCTCGTCGGCGAAGACCCGGTGGCGCAGCCGCTGGGCGGCGCGGACGTCGTCCTCGTCGCGGGCCAGCGCGACGGTGTAGACGGCCGAGGCGGAGCCGGACGCGCCCTCCTGGCGCGCGGCGGGCACCGCGGCGGCGGCCCGGACGGGGGTGACTGCGGGCGGAGCGTACGAGGGGACGGTGGTCATGGCGGACCCTCCAGGGCAGCACGGACGACGACGGCCACGGGGTTTCCGTGGCACCGGCCCGGCCAGGCCCGTACGGTCGACGGGTCTGCGAACCGGCACCCGTATGTCTCTCCAAGTCGGCTGGCATCCACGTTGCCGTTCGGGGGAGGGGAGATGTGCACCTGCTGAATGCGGCCACCCGACGTGTGCGGGACATCTGTTGGGCACCAGGACGCCGTCCTATCCTCCGCTGCATGGGGTGGATTCCGGGGGCGGGACTCTGGCGGCGATTCGCCAGTGACATGACAGGGGTTCTGATGTGCCAGGCGGCGGCGACGGCGGGTCTCGCCGTCGTCTACCTGGCGGCGAGGGCGGTGGGACTGGCGCCCTCGCCGTGGTGGTGCCTGGTGGTGGCGATGGCGCTGGCGCTGCACCTGGTCGGCGAGCGCTGCTGGGAGGACGACCGGCGCCCGAGGGCCGCGCTGGTGGCGCTGGCCGTGGCGCTGCTGGTCGCGGTGGCGCCGTACCTGCTGATCGGCGTGGCGGCGGGCTGGGCCGAGGCGCAGGCGGCGGACACCTACGCCTCGGGCGCGATGGCGGGCGGGCTGCTGCTCGCCGGGTACGTGGTGCGCGCGGTGCACGCGCTGCGCAGCGGCGCCTACCCGGCCCGCCCGGCCGCCGCCCCGGCACCCGGCCGGGGCGGCGGGGGAGGGCGGCGGCGGGGCGTCCTCAGCCGGGGTGGCCCGAACCGCGGCGGCCTCAGCCGGCGCGGCCCGGGGCGCAGCGGCGGTCAGTAGGCCTGCCAGCCCCGCGGGTCGAGCCCGCCCGGGACGGCCTCGGCCGGTCCGTAGGGCTCGCGGGTGAACACGAAGGAGCCGATGTCCAGGTGGCTGACCGAGCCGTCGGCGGCCCGCACCACGCGCAGCGTCTCGCCCGCGTAGTAGTCGTCGAGGCCGGTCCAGGTGCCGTCGGCCTCGGCGCGGAACCGGGAGGCGCGGCCGCCGCTGCCGAGCACCGAGAGCTCCAGCGCCCGATCGGCCGCCAGCCGCAGGGCGTGCGGTGCGGCGCCCCAGTACCAGGGGCCGGTGAGGGCGAGGAGCCCCTCGTCGACCTCGGGCAGCGGGCGCCACGGCTCGGGGATCCGGGGCTCGTGCTCCGCGGTGATCGCGATCAGCTCGGCGGCGACCTGCCCGGTGCGGGAGCCGTGGGTGGCGTTGGCGAAGGCGAGCGCGGCCAGGCCGTCGGCCTCGCTGATCCACAGGCCGGCGGTGAAGCCGGGCATCGAGCCGCTGTGCCCGAACAGCGTGCGGCCGTCGCGGCGGAGCAGCTGGAGGCCGAGCCCGTAGGTCTCGGTCCAGTCGTCGGTGTCCGGGGCGACGGCGGGGCGGCGCATCTCGGCGAGGGTGTCGGCGCAGAGCACCTTCGCGTCGCCCGCGGCCAGGAAGGCGGCCCACCGGGCGAGGTCGGCGGCGGTCGACCAGAGCTGGCCGGCCGGGGCCATCAGGCCGGTGTCGGTGAGCGGCTCGGGCAGCATCACGTCGGCCCAGGGGTGGACGGCGAAGCCGCCGGCGTGCGGGTGCTCGGGGAGCAGGGTGGTGCGGTCCATGCCGAGGGGTTCGAGGACCTCCCGGCGCAGCACCTCGCCCCAGGGCTCGCCGCGCAGCCGCTCGACCAGCGCGCCGAGCAGGGCGTAGGTGGGGTTGGAGTAGTGGTGCAGCCGCCCGGCGGGGTGGCGGCGCGGCCGCTCCTCCTCCAGCAGGTCGGCGAGCTCCGGACGCAGCGCGCCGTCGGTCCGCTCCCACCACGGGCCCGGGGGCTCCGAGGCGAGGCCGGCGGAGTGCGAGAGCAGCTGGGCGACGGTGGCGCCGTCGGCGGGGGTGCCGGGCAGGTGGCGCTCGACCGGGTCGGCGAGGTCGAGCAGGCCCTCGTCGCGCAGCCGAAGGACGAGGACGGCGACGAAGGTCTTGGTGATCGAGCCGATCCGGTACTGCACGTCGGTGGTCGGCGCGTGGCCGTCGGTCATGCTGCGGGCGCCGCTCCAGACCAGCCGCCCGTCCCGGAGCACGGCGGCGACCATCGAGGGGGTGCGGCCCTCGGCCTGGGCGACGGCCAGACGGTGCAGCAGTGCACGGCGGGTGGCGGGAAGCAGTTCGTCGGACAGGTCGGTCATCTGATCCTCTGACGTTCTTCGGTCGACTTCGGTCGGGTTCGGTCGGCTTCGTGCCGCGGTGCCATGGCACCGCGGCCCAACCTAGTTCGCCCCCGCCGGGTCGTTCCACCCATTTTCGCCCGATCGGTTCACCCTGCTCCCGACACACCCTCACCGTCCGTTCGGCGGACAGTACTTGACATGAGCAAATGGTCTAGTCCATTTTGGGGCCCTCCCCGCACCTCCACCCCCCACACCCCCCACTGGAGGTCAACGGTGCACAAGCGCACCCGACTGCCCGCCGTCGGCGCCGCCGCGCTGCTCGCCGCCGCCGCGGCGTTCACCGCGCCCACCGCCGCCCACGCGGCCGACCAGCTCGCCAACGGCGGGTTCGAGACCGGCACGCTGTCCGGCTGGACCTGCTCCGGCGGTCTCGGCTCGGTCGTCACCACCCCCGTGCACGGCGGCGGCAAGGCGCTCGCCGGCGCCGCCTCCGCGAGCGACGCCGCCAAGTGCGTGCAGACCGTCGCGGTCAAGCCCAACACCACCTACTCGCTCTCCGGCTGGGTCCGCGGCAACTACGTGCACCTCGGCGTCACCGGCGGCGGCTCCGCCTGGACCTCCGCCGCCGACTACAGCAGGCTGAGCGTCTCCTTCACCACCGGCGCCAACCAGACCAGCGCCGAGGTCTACGTCAACGGCTGGTACGGCCAGGGCACCTACTACGCCGACGACATCGTGTTCGACGGCCCCGGCGGCGGCACCCCGCCGGCCGACACCCAGGCCCCCACCGTGCCCGGCAACCTGCACGCCACCGGCAAGTCCGCCAGCAGCGTGACCCTCGCCTGGGACGCGGCCACCGACAACGTCGGCGTCACCGGCTACGACGTCTACCAGGGCACCGCCAAGGTCGCGACGGCCCCCGGCACCACCGCCACCGTCCCCGGCCTGACCGCGTCGACCGCCTACACCTTCACCGTCAAGGCCCGCGACGCGGCCGGCAACGCCTCCGCCGCCTCCGCCGCCGTGACCGTGACCACCGACGCCAACGGCGGCGGCCCCACCCCGGGCGCCTTCAAGCAGGGCGCGCCCTACCTCTACAACGGCTGGGGCAACCCGCCCGCCGCCACCACCGTCATGAACGCCACCGGCATCAAGTGGTTCACCCTGGCGTTCATCCTGGCCCAGAACGGCTGCAACCCGACCTGGGACAGCCAGCGGCCGCTGCTGAACGGCGTCGACCAGGCCACCATCAAGGCCGTGCGCGCGGCCGGCGGCGACGTCGTCCCGTCGATCGGCGGCTGGAGCGGCAACAAGCTCGGCCCCAACTGCGCCACCACCGCCGACCTCGCCGCCGCCTACCAGAAGGTGATCGACGCCTACAGCCTCAAGGCGATCGACGTCGACATCGAGAACACCGACGAGTTCGAGAACACCGCCGTCCAGGACCGGATCCTCGGCGCGCTCAAGATCGTCAAGCAGAACAACCCCGGCCTGCGCACCATCGTGACCTTCGGCACCGCCACCAGCGGCCCGACCTACTACGGCAACCGGCTGATCGAGCAGGCCAAGGCGATCGGCGCGGACATCGACGTCTTCACCATCATGCCGTTCGACTTCGGCAACGCCTCGACCGACATGTACGCCGCCACCGTCAGCGCCACCGAGGGCCTGAAGAACAAGCTCAAGTCCGTCTTCGGCTGGGACGACGCCACCGCCTACGCGCACATCGGCATCTCCGGCATGAACGGCCTCAGCGACACCGGCGAGATCACCAGCGTCCAGACCTGGACGGCGATCCGCGACTGGGCCAACAGCCACCACCTGGCCCGGATGGCCTTCTGGTCGGTCAACCGCGACCGCGGCTGCCCGGGCGGCGGCCAGCAGGAGACCTGCTCCGGCATCGCCCAGAACGACTGGCAGTTCACCTCCATCACGGCCGGCTTCACCGGCTGACGCACACCCGCGCCGGCACGGTGCGGCGAAGGCGCGGCCCGGCCC
>NZ_JBHVER010000111.1:0-25751 GCF_042802195.1 Kitasatospora sp. NPDC057500
GCGGGGGCGCGCGGCCCGGCCCCGCGGGGCTCCGGGCGGGGGGGGCCCGGGGGGCCGCCCCCGCCCCCGCGCCCCCGTGCCCGGGCGGGGGGCCGGCGCCCAACGGGGGTGGGCGCCGGCACCCGTCCACGTAGTCGTCCGGTGCGGCGTCATTTCTCCCGGCCGGCCAGCTCTTTCGCCGCCCGGGCGCAGGTGCGGGCGATCCGCTCCTCGTCCACCGTGGCCAGCCGCCCCTGTTCGACGACGGCGTTGCCGTTGACGAGCAGGAGGGCGAGCGGCGGCAGCGCGCCGAAGGTGAGCGCGGCGACCGGGTCGGCGATCGAGGAGTGCATCAGGCCGTCGACCTTCCACAGCGCGAGGTCGGCGAGCTTGCCGGCCTCGACCGAGCCGATCTCGTCCTGCCGCCCGAGCACCCGGGCGCCGCCCATGGTGCCCAGCCGCAGCGCCCGGCGGCCGGTGAGCGCCCGCGGCGAGCCGTGCAGGCGGTTGATCAGCAGGGCGTTGCGCAGCTCGGTGCCGAGTTCGCCGGACTCGTTGGAGGCGGCGCCGTCGACGCCGAGGCCGACGGGGACGCCCGCCGCCAGCATGTCGGGCACCCGCGCCGTCCCGGCGGCCAGCCGGGCGTTGGAGGACGGGCAGTGCGCGACGCCGGTGCCGGTCCCGGCGAACTTGGCGATGTCGGAGTCGCTCAGATGGACGCAGTGCGCCATCCAGACGTCCTCGCCCAGCCAGCCGACCGACTCGAAGTAGTCGGTCGGACCCATGCCGAACTGCGCCTCGCAGAACGCCTCCTCCTCGGCCGTCTCGGAGCCGTGGGTGTGCAGCCGGACGCCCTTGCGGCGGGCGAGCCCGGCGCACTCGCGCATCAGCCGGGTGGAGACCGAGAACGGGGAACAGGGTGCGAGGGCGATCCGCAGCATGGCGCCGGGGGAGGGGTCGTGGTGGCGGTCGACGGCCTCCTCGCAGGCGGTGAGGATGGTGTCGAGGTCCTCGACGGCGTGGTCCGGGGGCAGGCCGCCGTCCTTGCGCCCGCGGTCCATCGAGCCGCGCGAGGCGGTGAACCGCAGGCCGAGTTCGCGCACCGCCTCGATCTCGGCGCCCAGGATGTCGCCGCCGCCCCGGGGGAACACGTAGTGGTGGTCGGCGGCGGTGCTGCAACCGGATTTGAGCAGCGCGGCGGCGGAGCCCTGGGCGGCGGCGTGCACCAGTTGGTCGTCGATCCGGGCCCAGAGCGGGTAGAGGGCGACCAGCCAGTCGAACAGGATGTCGTCCTGGGCGAGGCCGCGGGTGATCCACTGGTAGAAGTGGTGGTGGGTGTTGACCAGGCCGGGGGTGAGCAGGTGGCCCCCGGCGTCGATCCGGCGCGCCACGCCGTCCAGTCCGGCCGGGGCGGGGCCGTCGCCGACCGACTCGATCCGGTTGCCGAGGACCACGACGTGGCCGCGGGCGTACTCGGTGTCGTGGGCGTCGACGGTGGCGACCGCCGCGTTCTCGATGACGATCCGCCGGCCGGCGGGCGGGGGCTGGACTGCCATGGTGGCTCCAAGGGGGAGTCCGGGGGATCGGGGACGGCGGCCGGTCGGACGGCCGGTCGGACGGGGGCCGGGCGGGGGGTCGGCCAGGGGGCCGGACGGCCGGTCAGGTGACCGGGATGAGCGGGACGACGCCCTCGCGGTGCACGGTGCCCTCGATGAGGCCGTACATCCGGTCGGCGGCGTAGTAGACCTCGTTGTCGTTCTTGAGGCCGAACGGCTCCAGGTCGACCAGGAAGTGGTGCTTGTTGGGGAGTTCGAGGCGGATCTCGTCGACCTCGGCGCTGTGGTCGAGGACGCGGCTGCCCATCGCGTGCAGGGTCTGTTGCAGGGAGTAGGAGTACGTGTCGGCGAAGCCCTCCAGCAGGTGCCGCCTGACCTGGGCGTAGCAGCGGTCCCAGGGCGGTTCGGCCTCGTCGGCGCGGCCGGTGTAGCCGTACCTCCAGCGGGCGGTGACCTGGGTGGCGAGGATGCGGTCGTACGCCTCCCGGAGGGTGGTGTAGCCGTCCTTGAGGTAGCCCCAGAACTCCGAGTCGGTGGAGTTCAGCACGATGAGGTCCGTGAGCCCGGAGATCACCCGGAGGGAGTCGCCGTCGTAGACGATCTCGGTGGTGCGGACCTCCTGGCCGCGGCGGACGAAGGAGTGGCCGGCCTCCTCGGAGCCGGAGCCGGTGCTGTTGCCGGTCTGGTGGATGATCCGGTCCCAGGCGTACTCCTCGATCCGGATCCGGGCGCGGTGGACGACGCCGCGCTCGGTGGCGTCGACGAAGTGCCGGGCGAGCAGGATGCCGAAGGCCTCGGCGGAGTCGATGCCGTACTTCTTGGCGAAGGCGTAGACGGTGTTCTTGGCGGTGTCGGTGGGCAGGCAGTTGGCGTTGGACCCGGTGAGGTGGACGTCCTCGAACGCGCCGGAGAGGGAGACCGAGACGTTCAGGTCCTTGATCTCGTGGCGGGCGGAGTCCCGGCGGACGCGGACGATGCGGTTCTCCGCCTTGCCGTACTGGTTCTGGCCGAGCACGTGGGCCATGACGCGGTTCCCCTGTCAGTCGGGCGGCGGTCTAACTCCCGCGGTAGACCGAGTAGCCGAACGGGTTCAACAGCAAGGGCACGTGGTAGTGGTGCTGCGCCGGGGCGATGGTGAGGACGACCGAGACCTCGGGGAAGAACGGCGGGTCCTCGCTCGTCCGCGCGAAGTACGCGGCGGTGTCGAAGACCAGGCGGACGACCGAGTTCGCCGGCACGGCCGGCAGGCCCTCGGCCCGGCCGTCGGCGTTCGTGGCGGTGCTGCCGAGCGGCTGCCAGCCGTCCTCGGTGCGCACCGCGAGTCCGACGGGGACGCCCTCGGCGGGGCGGCCGAGGCTGGTGTCGAGCACGTGGGTGGAGATGCCGGTCATGGGGGGTGGCCTCACTGGTGGTGGTTGCTGGGTGACCGGACGTCAGATTCCTTCCAGTAGACGGGTGAGGCGGATGTCGTTGATCCTGCGGAGCTCGTGGCGGGTGATCTCCGCCTCGGTGGCGGGGTCGTTCGCGTGGCGCTCGCGCAGGGCCGCGAGCAGGGTGGCCGCGGAGCGGCCGGTCGCGCAGATCAGGAAGACATGGCCGAACCTGGACTCGTAGGAGGCGTTCGCCCGGCGCAGTTCGTCGAGCAGGGCCGGGTCGGCCTCGCGGACTCCGGCCTGCTCCTGCTGGGAGGCCGAGCCGCCGGCCGCGGGCGCGCCGATCCGGGGGTGGGCGGCCAGTGCGTCGCGCAGGTCGGCGGTGGAGAGCGCCGCCATCGCCTCGGCGTTGGCGTCGAGCAGCGCCCGGCGGTCCGGCCACGGCCGGGTCGCGGCGACGGCCTCGGCCCAGGCAGGGCTGGCGCAGACCTTCAGCAGGACCGCCCTCAGCCCGGCGGCGTCGACGGCCGCCAGGGCGTCAAGGGCACGGGCGTGGTCGGTCACGAGTGGACCTCCTGGGGAATGAAGCCACCCGCTCAAGCTAGATCGGCGGGGTCAGGGCGTCAACACTTTGTTGAACGTTCGCCCGTCGTGAGGCGCGCTCCGGGAGTGGGTCCCGGTCAGTTCGACTTTGAACCGTCCTGGCGGTTGAGGTAGTTGTAGACGGTGAAGCGGCTGACTCCGAGTGCCGTGGCGACCGTTTCCACGCCGTGGCGGACGGTGAACGCGCCGCGTTCCTCCAGGAGGGCGACCACGCGCTGCTTCTCGGAACGCTCCAGTGCGGACAGCGGTCGGCCGTCGAACTGGCGGGTCATCTCGGCGAGCAGGCGGTCCAGGGCGCTGCCGAGGTGCGGCAGGCGGACGGCCAGGGCCCGCTCGCCCTCCCATTCCAGGACGACGTCCTCGGGCCTGGCCGCGTCCAGCGGGACGGGCGTCGCGCCGACCGCGTCGAGGAGGGGCTTGAGCGCCGTGGCGAGCGGGTGCTGGGGCTGCTCGGTCACGGCCTGTCGCCCTCCGGGGCCGTGCTGTCGTGGGTCTCGCCGAGCACGCTGACCTGGAGGGAGATCCGGGTCGCGCCGGCATCCAGGCTCTGCCGGAGCAGTGCGGTCACGGCGGCCAGGATCTGATCGGCCTCGCCCTCGGCGCCGGTGCCGAACGGGCCGACCGATGCCGTCAGTCCGGCCTCGTCGACCGCCTGGCGGGCCGCCGCGGCGTGCGGCGGGAACGTGTCCAGTTCGAACGGTTCTGTTGTGAACTCCACCATCAATCGCACCTGCTCACTCTAGCGATCGGGGGTGCGGGGAGGGGTGGAATGACAGCTGACAGAATCTGTTATCTGTCAACTGAAATCTGTTATCTGAAATCTGTCAGCTGTCAGCTGTCGGTCGTCGATGCTTGAGAACATGGCCAGACCGTCCGGAAGTGAGGCTCGTGCCATGCCAGCCAGTACCACCCGCCAGGGCCGCGTGGTCGTGGCTCCCGACAAGTTCAAGGGCACCCTGGAGGCCGCCGAGGCCGCCGCCCGGATTGCCGCCGGCATCCGCCGCGCCGCCCCCGGCGTCGAGGTGCACGAACTGCCGGTCGCCGACGGCGGTGAGGGCACCCTCGCCGCCGCGCTGGCGGCCGGGTTCGTCCGGGTCCCCGTCGAGGTGGCCGGGCCCACCGGAGTGCCCGTGGACGCCGCGCTCGCCGTCCGTGGTGACACGGCCGTGGTCGAGCTGGCCCAGGCCGCCGGACTGGCCAGGCTCCCCGGAGGCCGGAGCGCCCCGTTGACGGCCGGTTCCTACGGGGTCGGCGAGCTGGTCGGACGGGCCCTCGACCAGGGCGCCCGGCGGATCGTGCTCGGCCTCGGCGGCAGTGCGAGCACCGACGGCGGGGCCGGCCTGCTCCAGGCGCTGGGCGCATCCCTGGTGGATGGCGAAGGCGCCGAACTGCCCTCCGGTGGAGCCGCGTTGCGGAGGCTGGCGCGGATCGACCCCGGACCGTCGGCCCGCATCCTGGCGGGCGTCGAGGTCGTCGTGGCCTGCGACGTCGACAACCCGCTGCTCGGCCCGCGCGGCGCAGCCGCCGTCTACGGCCCGCAGAAGGGCGCGAGCGGCGACGACCTGGTGGTGCTGGAGGAGGGCCTGACCCGGTTCGCAGACGTCGTCGGCGCGACCGTCGGCCGGGACGTCCGCGACGCCCCCGGCGCCGGGGCGGCGGGCGGCGTCGGCTTCGCCGCACTGGCCCTGCTGGGTGCCACCATGCGACCCGGCATCGAGTTCCTGCTCGACCTCCTCCGCTTCGAGGAGGCGGTGCGGGGGGCACGTCTCGTCGTCACCGGTGAGGGCTGCCTGGACGCGCAGACCCTCCACGGCAAGGCCCCCGCCGGCGTGGCCGCGGCGGCCGCCAGGGCGGGTGTCCCGGTGGCGGCGGTGGCGGGGCGGGTGGAACTGTCCGAACGCGAGTGGCGGGCGGCCGGCTTCGTCGCCGCCTACGCGCTGGGCGAGTTGGGTACGAGCCCGGCCGAAGTCCCGAGCAGGGCGGGGGAGTTGGCCGAGGTTGCGGGGGAGCGGCTGGCGGCGGACCTGCTGAATCGGTAGCGGGCGCCCGTCCCTCCCCTCTGTCCCATTGACGTCCTGTCGGAGGCGGGCCTAGGCTCCGGCCCACCCTTCGACCCACCCGCCCTCGTCCAGGCCCCGGAGGTCGCCGTGTCCCTCAGCCAGACCGCGGTGATCCGCTCCCGCCGGGTGGTCCTGCCGGACGGTGAGCGGCCTGCGGACGTGCTGGTCCGGGACGGGCGGATCGCGCGGATCGCCGCACACAACTCCCTTGCAGCCGATGGCGCCCGGCTCACCGATCTCGGTGACACCGCCGTGCTTCCAGGGCTGGTAGACACCCACGTGCACGTCAACGAGCCCGGCCGCACCGGGTGGGAGGGCTTCGCCACCGCCACCCGCGCGGCCGCGGCCGGCGGTGTCACCACCATCGTCGACATGCCGCTCAACTCGGTGCCCCCGACCACCACGATCGCCGGCCTGGAGGCCAAGCGGAAGGCCGCCGACGGGCGGGCCTGGGTGGACGTCGGCTTCTGGGGCGGCGCCGTCCCCGGGAACCTCTCCGACCTCGAAACCCTGCACCGTGCAGGAGTGTTCGGCTTCAAGTCCTTCCTCGCACCGAGTGGTGTCGACGAGTTCCCGCACCTGGAGCCGGCCGGTCTTGAGACCGTGCTCGCCGAGGTTGCCAGGCTCGGGGCACTGGCCGTCGTCCACGCAGAGGACCCGGCCGCACTGGCCTCCGCACCGCACCAACCGGGGCCCCGCTACCGGGACTTTCTCGCCTCACGCCCCGCCGGGGCGGAAACTGCCGCCGTCGCACGACTGTTGGCGGCGGCCCGCCGCACCGGCGCCCGGGTGCACGTGCTGCACGTCTCCTCGGCGGCGGTCCTGCCGCTGCTGCGCCGGGCCCGCGCGGACGGTGTCGAGGTCACCGCCGAGACCTGCCCGCACTACCTGGCCCTGGCCGCCGAGCGCGTCCCTGACGGCGGCACCGCGTTCAAATGCTGCCCGCCGATCCGCGACCAGGCCAATCGTGAAGCGCTCTGGGAGGCCCTGGCGGCGGGGGAGTTCACTGCCGTGGTGTCCGACCACTCGCCGTCCACCCCCGACCTCAAGCTGCTGCCCGAGCGCGGCGGCAGCGGGGACTTCGCGGCGGCCTGGGGCGGCATCGCCTCGCTCCAGCTCGGCCTTCCGGCGGTCTGGACCGAGGCCCGGTGGCGCGGCCACGGCCTCGCCGACGTGGCCGGCTGGATGTCCGAGGGACCCGCCCGGCTGGTCGGCCTGGGCGGTCGCAAGGGCGCCGTCGCGGTCGGCCACGATGCAGACCTGGTCGCCTTCGATCCGGACTGCGAATTCACCGTCCGAGCCGCCGAGTTGCAGCACCGGAACCCGGTCACCCCGTACGAGGGGCACGTTCTCACCGGCGTCGTGCGCCGCACCTGGCTGCGTGGGCGGGTGGTGGACGTCACGGGCGAGCCCTTCGGCGCCCAACTCGTCCGCCCGGGCGCCGCCGCACAGCCCGGGTGAGCACGCCCGTGTCCGGGCCGGGGAGGCTCAGGTGCTGTCGGCGACGATCGTCCGCACCTGTCCGTCGGGCAACGTCACTTCGGCGCGGACGGCGACGGGCCGGTTCATCCCGAACACCATGCGGGTCCAGAACGGCGGTGTCTTGCCGTTCATGGACGTGCAGTCCTCGGGGAAGCACACCTTGTCGGTCGGCGAGCTGACCGTCAGCCGTCCGCTCCATCCCGAACGGATGTGCAGGGCACCCCAGTTGGTTCCGCAGCGCGGCGAGTACCAGTTGACGAGCTTGCCGACCACCTCGCCGCCGTCCTTGATCTCGGTGATGTGGCCCTGTTCCGCACGGCTGTCCCAGCACCCGGTGTCGTTCGGGTCCTTGTGCTGGCAGCCGTAGCCGGCCTTCGGCCCGCCGCAGGACTCGGTCGGCATCGCGTCCCGGCCCGGCGGGTACTCCGAGCTGTTGCGCGTGGGGCCGCGCTCCGGGACGAGGGCGAGCGTGATCGTCGCGGTGAGCACCGAGGAGAGCACCACCGCGAGCAGCAGTGCCCACCAGCGGGTGCGGACCACGACCACCGGCCCGGGCGCTTCGCTCCCGGGTTCCGGCTCCGGACCGGTCCCCGCCGGTCCGGACAAGGCCAAGCACTGTTCCTCCGCCGCCTCCCACCAGCCGCGCCACCGGTCGACGTCCGTGCGCCCGCAGGCCTGGACGAAGGCCTCCGCGACGTCCCAGGAGGGAAGGCGCCGCCCGCTCTCGGCGATGGACAGGGTGCTGTGCGAGTAGCCGGACACGGCGGCGAGCTGTCGCAGGGTGAGACCCGACTCCCGCCGTACCTCGCGCAGCCGTTCGGCGAACCGCGCCGTTGCGCCGTCGCCCTCCAACGGAAGCTGTCTGCGTGCCATCGGACCGTCCCCCGGATCGTGGCGCTGCCTACGCTGTTCGATTGTTCACCGTTGTTCGGCCACGTCAAGGCCACCGTGCGCGCGGTGTGGGCCCTGTCCACCGTTGGTCACCGGGTGCCGGTGGGGCCTGGCCCGGTGACGAGGGCCGCTGCTGCACTGAGGGCCGAAGACGCGGCGAACGTCGCGTCCCGACGGAGGAGTTGGCATGCGAGTGAGGAAGACGGCGGCCGCTCTGGCGCTGTCGGCCGGCCTGGTGGCCGGCGGCATCGCGAGCGGCACGGGGACGGCCGAGGCGGCCGCGGGGTGCAGCGCGATCGGGGGACACGCCAGCGACGACGCGAGCATCGTCTGGAACGGCTGCGTGGCAGCCACCGACGGCCTGTGGTCCCGCTTCTACGACGGGCGCCCGCAGGTCGCCTGGTCCGACGAACTGTTCATGGCGTTCCCGTACAACACCGGCCTGCGCATCTTCTGCTGGCTCAACGGCCCGTCCGTCGCGGGGCCGTGGGGCAGCAGCGCGATCTGGGACAGGGTGGGCTTCTACGAGTGGCCGGGCGGCGGCGGGGCGGGCTTCACCTATCGCGAGCTCGCCGTCCCGGACGCCTGGGTCTATACCGGCAGCAATGACCCGGTGGTCCCGCACTGCTGATTGACGGTGACCGCAAGGGGGTATGAGGGGGCGCGGTGAGGCATATGCCAGTCAAGTGTTTCACCGCGCCTGCTCGGGATTCCCGCGAAGGAGGCAATGACGGCGCCCGGCGGTGGATAGGCTGGACCCTACCCGCCGGTCACGCCGCGGGGGGACATCGGAAGGGGACGACATGTCGACACCAGCCCCGGGCCGCCAGGCCGTGCCGGAGCAGGGCGCGCCCGGTTCGTTCGCCTCCCTGCAGCACGCCCTCAGACTGCTGGAGGCGGTCGACCGGCACGCCGGCGGCGCCACCCTGGTCACCCTGGCGAGGGAGACGTCCCTGGGGCTGCCGACGGTTCGCCGGCTCGCCGAGATCCTGGAGGTCGAGGGCTACCTGCTCTGCCAGGACGGCGGCTGGGTGCTCGGCGGTACCTTCGCGCTGCTCGGCCAGCACAACCGGGAGCAGTTGGTCCGCGCCCGGCTGGACAGCAAACTCGCGGAGCTGCGCGACGAGTTGGGTGCGGCGGTCTACTTCGGCCGCTACCACGAAGGCGAGTTGTCGGTCGAGGCGGTGTCCGCGTCCGAGGGTGCGCCCGCGGTGCAGGAGTGGGTGGACTTCCGGGCCACCGCGCACGCCAGCGCGATCGGCAAGTGCCTGCTCAGCCAGCTCGACCACGACGCCCGCCGGGACCACCTGGCGCGCCACCCGGTGGCCCGCCTCACCTCGCGGACGGTCATCGACGCCGACCAGTTGATGCACCGTCTGGAGCGCCAGCCGGCCACCGTTCCGGTGCTGGACATCCAGGAGTACGCGCTCGGCACGGTCTGCGCGGCCGTGCCGGTGACCGCCGGGAGCACGGTCGGCTGCCTGGCCACCTCGATGCCGGTCGACAACGTGCACCGGCTGAAGGCGGCGGCTGAACTGCTCGCCGCCCGCGCGGCGCCGCTGATGCTCGCGATGGCGGTCTGAATGGCGGGCCGAACGGCGGCCTGAGCCGGACCGCATGCACCCGGGGACCCCGCTTCGGCGGGGTCTTCGCGTTCCCGGAGCCGGAGTCCAGTGGGGTGCGGGGCACGGGTCACTTATTAGACTCGATGTCGATAAGGCGTGCCGAAACCCTTGTGGCGCGGGCCACCCGCGAGTACGTTGTGCCGGGTCGAGCCGCCACCCGCAGGTCAGGAGGGCCCTCCCATGCCCAGTCCCACCCTCGTTCCCGCCCTCGCCGCGCCCGCCGCCCGGGTGCACGAGGGCCTCGTCCTGGAGCCTCGCGACGTCCGCTTCGACTGGGCCGGCCTGCCGCTGCACTGGATCCCCGACGAGCCGGTGGCCACCCACATCATCAACGTCCTGCACCTGCTCCTGCCCGAGGGCGAGCGCTGGTTCGTCAAGGTCTTCAAGGAGGCCCTGCCGCTGGTCCGCGACGAGCAACTGCGCGAGGAGGTCCTGGGGTTCATCGGCCAGGAGGCCATCCATGCCGAGGCGCACCAGGAGGTGCTCGACCACCTGCTCGGCCAGGGCCTCGACCCGCGCCCCTACGTGCGCCAGATCGCCTGGCTGTTCCAGCGCGTGCTCGGGGACAAGCCCGGCCTGTCCGGCGTCCGCCGGCGCGAGAACATCATCGAGCGGGTCGCCTTCGTCGCGGCGATCGAGCACTTCACCGCCTTCCTCGGCGACTGGGCGCTCAACTCCCCGGGCCTGGACCGCGCCAAGGCCGATCCGACGATGCTCGACCTGCTGCGCTGGCACGGCGCCGAGGAGGTCGAGCACCGCAGCGTCGCCTTCGACCTGATGGTCCACCTCGACCCCGGCTACGCGCGCCGGATCCGCGGCATGCTGATCTCCGGACCGCTGCTGGTCCACCTCTGGGTGCGCGGCGCCCGCTTCCTGCTCGCCGCCGACCCCACCCTCGACGGCCGGCTCAAGCCCACCTGGCGCGAGGCCGGCCGGATCGCCCGGCGCGGACTGCTGCCCGACCCGGTCAGATCGCTCCGTTCCGGCCTGCGCTACCTGCGGCCCGGCTACCACCCCACCCAGGAGGGCTCCTCCAGCCAGGCCCTCGGCTACCTCGCGACCTCCCCGGCCGCCCGCGCCGCCGCCGGGCTGAACGGCTGACGACTGACAGCTGACAGATTTCAGCTGACAGATAACAGATGACGTTATCTGTCAGCTGAAATCTGTCAGCTGTCAATTGTCAGCCCGTCGGCCCGCCCGCCGTCAGCCCCCACACCACCCGAGCCCCCAAGGACCCCGCCGGATGGACCTGTGCACCCCGCCCCCCGACCTCTACGGCCGCCCGCGCGCCGACACCTTCTTCCGCTTCCTCACCGCGTTCGGCGACCGCTACAGCCCCGCCCTCGGCGGTCCGCTGCTGCGCCGCAACCCCCGGCGCCCCCTCGGGCGCCCCGCCCCCGCGCTCCAGTTGGTCGTCGCAGCCCGCCGCGCCGTCGCCGCCGACGCCGTCGAACTGACCCTCGCCGACCCGTCCGGCGGCCCGCTCCCGCCCTGGCAGCCCGGCGCGCACCTGCGTCTCACGCTCCCCTCCGGCCGCGAACGCCACTACTCGCTCTGCGGCAACCCCAGCGACCCCGGCGGCCCCAACGATCCCAACGACCCCGACGTCTACCGGATCGCCGTGCGCCGACTGCCCGACGGGGGCGGCGGCTCCGTCGAGATCCACGACACCGTCCACTCCGGCACCCGGCTCACCGCCCGCCGCCCGCGCAACGGCTTCGCCTTCTGCGCCGAACCGGCCGTCCTGCTGCTGGCCGGCGGCATCGGCGTCACCCCGCTGCTCCCGATGGCCCGCGAGGCCCAACGGCACGGCCTGGACTGGCGGCTGGTCCACACCGGCCGCAGCGCCGACACCCTCCCGTTCGCCGACGAGCTGCGCGCCCTCGACCCGGCCCGGGTCCACCTGCGCACCGACGACGAGCACGGCGGCCCGCCCACCGGAGCCGAACTGCTCGCCCACGCCCCGCGCGGCGCCGCCGTCTACTGCTGCGGCCCGGCCCCGATGCTCGCCGCCGTGCAGCGGGCCCTGGACGCCTCGCCCGCCGCGGCCCTGCACTTCGAACGCTTCGGCGCCGCCCCGGTCACCGACGGCGAGCCGTTCACCGTCCGCCTCGGCGTCGACGGCCCCGACCTCGCCGTCCCCGCCGACCGCTCCGCCCTGGACGTGCTCCGCGAGGCCCGCCCCGACCTCGCCCACTCCTGCCGCCAGGGCTTCTGCGGCACCTGCGAGGTCCGCCTGCTGGCCGGCACCGCCGACCACCGCGACCGCCGCCTCACCCCCGAGCAGCGCGCCGCCGGCGCCCTGCTGCCCTGCGTCTCCCGCGCCGCCGCGGGCGAGACCCTCGTGCTGGACCTCTAGCGACCCGCCCGTAGCCCGAAGCCCGAAGCCCGTCGAAGGAGCCCCGCAGTGCCGCGCAGCACCCCCGCCTTCCCGTTCTCCGAGCGCGACCTCGCCCGCTTCCGGGAGACCCAGCAACTCGCCTACGACTGCGCCGAGCAGGTCGCCGCCTGGATCGAACCCGGCGTCACCGAGCGCCAGGCCACCGGTGAGCTGCGCCGCCGCCTGGTCGCCGCCGGCGTGCAGGACTTCTTCCACGTCCCCTTCGCCTGGTTCGGCGACCGGACGGCGTTCCGGCACTTCCACACCCCGTTGCAGTTCTTCGCCGGCAACCGCCGCCTGGAGGAGGGCATGCCGTACGTGCTGGACTGCGCGCCCGTCGTCGACGGCTACACCGCCGACATCGGCTACGGCGGCAAGGTCGGCGAGAACCGCGTGTGGGACCGCCTCGCCGCCGACCTGCGGGTCTACCGGGAGCTGATCCTCGCCGAGGTCCGCGCCCGCAGGCCGCTCTCCGAGGTGTACGCGGCCGTCGACGCGCAGATCGAGGCGCACGGTTACGACAACCGCCACCGCGTCTACCCGGGCCGGGTGATCGGCCATCAGGTCACCCGGACGACGGCGCGCGGCCCGGCCGGGGTGAACGTCTTCGGGTTCGGCGTGCGCACCCTCCAGACCCTGGGGCGCGAACTCATCGGCGAGCGCCTGCACGGCCGCTCCCCGCTCTGGGCCGACGGCCGCTCCTCCCGGCACGCGCCCACCCCCGGCCTGTGGGCGGTGGAGCCGCACATCGGGTTCCGTGACACCGGCATCAAGTTCGAGGAGCTGCTGGTGGTGACGGAGGACGACGCGTACTGGCTCGACGACGACCTCCCGCACGTCCGCCGCTGGAATACTGCCCTCACCGAAAGCGCCACCACCCCAACCGCAGCCGGCGGGACCACCCCAACCACCCCGACCGCCACCGCAGCCACCACCTCCACCGCCGCGACCGCAGCCACCGAGGAAGCCGCCCGATGAGCACCCCCACCCGCCGCCGCACGGTCCACTCCGCAGGCCTGCCGCTCGCCGTCCACGAGCAGGGCGACCCGGCCGCCGCCACCGTCCTGCTGGTCCACGGCTACCCCGACACCCACGCCGTCTGGGACGACGTCGCCGCCGACCTCGCCCGCGACCACCACGTGGTCCGCTACGACGTGCGCGGCGCCGGCGCCTCCGGCGTCCCCGCCGACCGCGCCGGCTACCGCCTCGAACAGCTCGCCGCCGACCTGTTCGCCGTCGCCGACGCCGTCAGCCCCGACCGCCCGGTGCACGTCGTCGCCCACGACTGGGGCTCCCTGCAGTCCTGGGAGGCCGTCACCGCCCCCGGCGCCGAACGCCGCCTCGCCTCCTACACCACCATGTCCGGGCCCTGCCTCGACCACCTGGGCCACTGGCTGCGCGAGCGCCTGCGCCGCCCCACCCCGCGCCACCTGCGGCAACTGCTCACCCAGGGCCTCCACTCCTGGTACATCACCGCCTTCCACCTGCCCTACCTCGCCCCCGGCGTCTGGCGCCTCGGCCTCGCCCGCGCCTGGCCCCGGGTGCTGCGCGACCTGGAGGGCGTCACCCCGCGCCCCGGCCACCCGCAGCCCAGCCTGCGGCGCGACGCGGTGCACGGGATGGAGCTCTACCGGGCCAACATGCGCCCGGTCCTGCGGAACCCGCGCGAACGCCCCACCGAGGTGCCGGTCCAGCTGATCACCCTCACCGAGGACCGCTACGTCGGCGGCTTCCTCTCCGAGGGCCTGGAACGCTGGGTGCCCAGACTGACCCGTCGTACTCTGCGGGCCACCCACTGGTCCGCGCTGCTGGAGAAGGGAACCACCGTGGCCGGAATGGTCCGCGAACACGTCGCCCGCACCGAGGCCGGCCCGGCCGCCCGCACCGCCGCCGACGGGGGCACGCCCGACGACGGCCGGCTGGTCGTCGTCACCGGCGGCGGCAGCGGCATCGGCCGGGCCACCGCGCTCGCCTTCGCCGAGGAGGGCGCCCGGGTGGTGGTCTGCGACCTCGACCTCGACGCGGCCCGCCGCACCGCCGACCTCGCCGGCCTGATCGGCCCGACCGCGTACGCCTACCGGGTGGACGTCGGCGACGGCGCCGCCGTCGACGCCTTCGCCCAGCAGGTCGCCGCCGAGCACGGGGTGCCCGACGTGGTCGTCAACAACGCGGGCATCGGTCACTCCGGCACTTTCCTGGAGACCACCGAGAAGGAGTGGCAGCGGGTCCTGGACGTCAACCTCTGGGGCGTCATCCACGGCTGCCGGGCCTTCGGCTCCCTGATGGCCGACCGCGACGAGGGCGGCCACATCGTCAACCTCGCCTCCGCCGCCGCCTACCTGCCGTCCAAGTCGCTCACCGCCTACGCGACCAGCAAGGCCGCGGTCTTCATGCTCTCCGACTGCCTGCGCGCCGAACTCGCCGGCCACGGCATCGGCGTCTCCACCATCTGCCCGGGCATCGTCAACACCAACATCACCCGCACCTCCACCTTCTCCGCCACCACCGCCGAGGAGCAGGCCGCCAAGCAGGCCCGAGCCGCCCGCCTCTACGCCCGCCGCGGCTTCCCGCCGGAGAAGGTCGCTGCTGCCGTCCTCACCGCCGTGCGCACCAACAGGCCCGTCGTGCCCGTCACCCCCGAGGCCAAGGCCGCCCGCCTCCTCAGCCGCCTCGCCCCCGGCCTGCTGCGCCTCGCCGCCCGCCTCGACGTGACCTGAGCGGCCCCGTGGGCCTGTGATGTCGGATAGGGCTTGAACCCGATATCACAGGCTCCGTGCTGCTTCCGGGAGGTCGACCATGGCCCGTACCGTGATGGACGTTCAACGACGCTCGCCGGCACCTGGCGGGCCCTCTCGGTGGCGGACCTCGTCGTCGCGGCCACGGCCGAGCGCCACGGTGCGACTGTCCTGCACCACGACGGCGGCTACGACATGATCGCCGCCGTGACGGGTCGGCCGATCCAGTGGATGGTCCCACCCGGCTCGGCGGACCGACGGGCGGCCGCCGCTTCCCGAGGTCCCCGGCTCCGGCTCCTACGGCGACGGTGATCCGTCGGAGTGGCACTCGGTCGTCGTTCCACGGTTCGTGGCCCCGGTTCCCCCGGAATCCCGACAGGAGGTGTCGGGATTCCGGGGGAGCATCGGGGGTGACGGGCGGAGAGACCGCCGAATGCGAGGAAGGGCGAGGCATGACGGAGCAGCCGCTGAAGGGGAAGGTCGCGCTGGTGGCGGGGGCCACGCGCGGGGCAGGGCGGGGGATCGCGGTGGCGCTGGGGGCCGCCGGGGCGACGGTGTACGGGACGGGGCGCAGCGCCGAGGGGCGCCAGGGGGAGTACGGACAGCGCCCGGAGACGCTGGAGGAGACGGCGGAGCTGGTGACGGCGGCCGGCGGGCACGGCATCGCGGTGCGCGCCGACCACCTGGTGCCCGCCGAGGTGGCGGCGGTGGCGGCGCGGATCGAGGCCGAGCAGGGTGGGCTGGACGTCCTGGTGAACGACATCTGGGGCGGTGAGCAGCTGTTCGGCTGGGACGTGCCGGTCTGGGAGCACGACCTCGACAAGGGGCTGCGGCTGCTGCGGCTGGCCGTGGAGACGCACGCGATCACCAGTCACCACCTGCTGCCGCTGCTGCTGCGCCGCCCCGGCGGGCTGGCGGTGGAGATGACGGACGGCACCGCCGAGTACAACGGCTCCCGTTACCGGAACTCGTTCTTCTACGACGTCGCCAAGTCCGCCGTGCTGCGGATGGCCTTCGCGCTGGGGCACGAGCTGGCGCCGCGCGGGGCGACGGCGGTGGCGCTGACGCCGGGGTGGATGCGTTCGGAGCTGATGCTGGAGCACTTCGGGGTGACCGAGGGGACCTGGCGGGAGGCGACGGCGGCCGAGCCGCAGTTCGGCATCTCGGAGTCGCCGCTGTACGTGGGGCGCGCGGTGGCGGCGCTGGCCGCGGACCCGCAGGTGGCGCGGTTCAACGGCGCCTCGCTCTCCAGCGGCGGCCTGGCCCTGGAGTACGGCTTCACCGACGTGGACGGCAGCCGCCCGGACGCGTTCCGCTACCTGGTGGACGTCGAGGGCGCGGACGGCCCGGTGGACCCGGCCGGCTACCGCTGAGGCCCGGCTACCGCTGAGGCGGGCCGTAGAGGGCGGCGGCGCGGGCGGCGGCCTCGGCCAGCCGCCGCCGTAGCGCAGGCGGTTCGAGGACCTCGGCCTCCGGCCCGAGCCGCAGCAGTTCCTCGTAGCCGACGTCCAGGGATTCGACGGGGAGGCGGACGGTCACCCATCCGTGGCCGTCCGGTTCCCCGGCGCCGGCGAGCGCCTCCCGGGCGGTGGCCGTTTCGAGCAGGTGCGGCAGCCGGGCGGCGCCGTGCGGGCTGAGCCGGACGGTCACCCGTTCGCGCAGCAGGGAACGGGCGAACTCGGCGGCCTTGGCGTCCCAGAACGCGGCGAGGTCGAACGTTTCGTCACGCCGGAACGGCCGGTCGGCCAGTGGCTCGGCGGCGGCCAGCCGGTCGACCCGGTAGACGCGGTGGGCCGGCGCCGGGTCGTCGCCGTCCGGTCGGGCGGCCAGGTACCAGGTGCCCGCCTTCAGCACCAGCCCGTACGGCCGCAGCACCCGCTCGACCGGGTCCGCGTCAGGGCGCCGCCGGTAGCGCACCCGCAGCAGCCGCCCGCCCCAGACCGCCCGCGCGACCTCGGCCAGCAGCGGCGGCACGGGCGCGTCGCGGAACCACCCGGGCGCGTCCAGGTGGAACCGCCGGGCCCCGGCGCCCGGCGCCTCGCCCAGTTCCCCGGCCACCTTGAGCCGGGCGGCGAGCGCCGGATCGGCGAGGCCCATGTCCCCGAGCGGCCCGGGCAGTCCGGCGAGCAGCAGCACCTCCGCCTCGGTGCGGTCGAGGCCGGTCAGCCGGGTACGGTAGCCGTCGAGCAGCCGGTAGCCGCCGGCCCGCCCCCGGTCCGCGTACACGGGGACGCCGGCCTCGGCGAGCGCCAGCACGTCGCGCTGCACGGTGCGCTCGGAGACCTCCAGTTCGGCGGCCAGTTCGGCGCCGGTCATGCTGCGGCGCGCCTGGAGCAGCAGGAGCAGTGAGATCGCCCGGGCGGTGCGCATCGGCCGACGTCCTCCCGTTCCGGGGCCAGGGCGGGCGCCCGGCCGGTCCAGCACCGATCATGGAGGGCCAGGGGGTGTTCCGGCCCGCGCGCCCACCACCGGCCCCGAGGAGACCCGATGGCCACCGGCACCGTGCAGTCCTACCACGCGAACCACGGGTACGGGCTGATCACCCCCGACGACGACGGGCCGCCGCTGTACGTGTACTACGACTCGGTCGTGGCGGCGGCCGGCGGTGACCGGGTGCTGGTGGAGGGGCAGCGGGTGGAGTTCGACCCGACCGAGCAGGAGGGCCGCCGGGTCGCCGAGCGGGTGCGGCGGCTGGACTGACCCGTCCCGGCCCTCCCAGGGAGTCCGCAGGTGGAAAGGAATCCGCAGATGGAAGGAATCCGCAGGTGGAAAACCGGTTCGGCCGTCGATCGGTGCCCCCGTACGATGTGGGTCCATGGAAATGACGACCGCCCTCTGGTCCTTCGCCCTCGTCGTGGGGCTCCTGACGCTCACCCCGGGCCTGGACACCGCCCTGATCCTGCGGACGTCGGCGCTGGGCCACCGGCGGCAGGCGTGGGGCGTGGTGCTCGGCATCCAGACCGGGACGCTGCTCTGGGGGGCGCTCACCTCGGCCGGGGTGACGGCGCTGCTCACCGCCTCGCGGGTCGGCTACGAGGTGCTGCGCTGGGCGGGCGCCGCGTACCTGGTGTGGATGGGGATCGGGATGATCCGGGCCCGGGTCGAGGGCGGCGACGAGGAGCAGCCGGAGCCGGGACCGGGCGAGGAGAAGGCCCCGGCGGGCGGTCTGGCGTCCGGCTGGCGGCGCGGTCTGCTGACCAATCTGCTCAACCCCAAGGTGGGCGTCTTCTACGTGGCGGTGCTGCCGCAGTTCATCCCGGCGGGGGCGCCGCACTTCGCCGCCGGGGTGGCGCTGACCTGCGTGCACGTGGTGGAGGGGCTGCTCTGGTCGGTGGTGCTGGTGGGCTTCGCCCGGGCGCTGCGCGGCTGGCTGCGCCGTCCGGCGGCGCGCCGGGCGATGGACCGGGTGACCGGTGCGGTGGTGGTCGGGTTCGGCGTGAAGCTGGCGGTCTCCGACTGACCCCCGCGGGGCCGGCTCCGGCGTCCCGCCGCCCCGAGGGGCTCGCAGTTCACCCCTCCGGCGGTACCGGATTGGCTGCCGTGCGGATCCTCGGGCTGCACTGGAGGCGACCGGGCGACGACGGGCCGCAGTCGACGGACCGCGGTGCACAGCCCGCAGGAACAGGAGCCGTCCCATGGCGATCATCGCGGTGTTCGACCTTCCCGGGGTCACCCAGGAGCAGTACGAGGAGTCGGTGGACCGGCTGACCGGCGGCACCGGGCTGAACCGGCCCGAGGACTGGCCGGTGCGCGGCCTGCTGCTGCACGCGGCCGGTCCGCTGCCGGACGGCGAGGGCTGGCACGTCACCGACGTCTGGGAGTCCCGGGAGGCCTTCGAGCACTTCGCGGCGGTGCTGCTGCCGATCCTCCGCGAGGTGGGCATGGCGACCGCCCCGCCGATGATCTGCGAGGCCTACAACGTGGTCAGCTGAGCCCGCTCCGCGCCCGCCGCGAGCCCGTGCCCGGCACCGCTCGGGACGTCGTGGTGGATCGGCCCGTCGCCGGTGCCGAGCGGCAGGCAGCCGCCGCCGCGCCGGTGGGCGACGATCTCGGCGGCGACCGAGACGGCGGTCTCCTCGGGGGTGCGGGCGCCGAGGTCGAGGCCGATGGGGGAGTGCAGCCGGGCCAGTTCGGCCTCGGTCAGCCCGGCTTCGCGCAGCCTGGCCGCGCGCTCGCGGTGGGTGCGGCGCGAGCCCATCGCGCCGACGTAGCCGACCGGCAGCCGCAGCGCGCGCTCCAGCAGCGGGACGTCGAACCTGGTGTCGTGGGTGAGCACGCAGAGCACCGTGCGGCCGTCCAGCCGGTCCAGCTGGGAGTCCAGGTAGCGGTGCGGCCAGTCGACGACGACCTCGTCGGCGTCGGGGAAGCGGCGTGCGGTGGCGAAGACGGGGCGGGCGTCGCAGACGGTGACGCGGTAGCCGAGGAAGCGGCCGATCCGGGCGACCGCCGCGGCGAAGTCGACCGCGCCGAACACCAGCATCCGGGGCGCGGGCACGTACGACTCGACGAACAGGGTGACGGTGCCCTGCCCGCGCGGGTCGCAGGGACGCCCGTCGGGGCCGAGGACGAGCCGGCCGGTGCGGCCGGCGTCGAGCAGGGCGCGCGCCTCGGCGACGACGGCCCGCTCCAGCCGGGTCGGGGGCAGGGCGCCGTGGTGGCTGCCGGCGGTGACGGCGACCGCGGCGCCGAGCAGCCCGGCCGGGCCCGCGACGACCCGGGCGAGCGCCACGGGGGTGCCGGCGGCGATCAGCGCGATACCGGCGTCGAGGGCCGGGTCGGCGCCGGGGACCACCGGCCGGACGAGTACCTCCAGCACGCCGCCGCAGGTCAGACCGACCGCGAAGGCCTCCTCGTCGCTGTAGCCGAACCGTTCCAGCACCGTCTCCCCCGAGGCGAGGGCGGCCCGGCACAGCTCGTAGACGGCCCCCTCGACGCAGCCGCCGGAGACGCTGCCCACGACCTCGCCGTCCGCGTCGACGGCGAGCGCGGCGCCCGGCCCGCGCGGGGCGCTGCCGGTGACGCCGACCACCGTGGCCACGGCGAAGCGGCGGCCGGACGCGTGCCAGGCCAGCAGCTGCTCGGCGATGTCCTGCATGACGGGGGCTCCTTCGCGCTTTCGAGGGTAGGCGAACCGGGCCACCGGGGGGCACCGCCGCCGTAGGGAGAACGATCCCGTACGGCGGAGGGCATCCGTCCCGGCGGCCCCGGTGCGCCCCCGCCCGCGCGGGGGAGGAGGGCCGTCAGCTGAAGGGCTCCGGCCGCTCGGTGGTCAGGTGCTCGGGCCGGACCGGGATCCGCCGCAGGGCCAGGCCGGTGGCGGCGCGGATCGCCGCCACGACGGACGGCGTGGCGGAGACGGTCGGCGCCTCGCCCGCCCCGCGCAGCCCGTACGGGGCGTTCGGGTCGGGCAGTTCGAGGAGTTCGACCGGGATCGGCGGGGTGTCCAGGATGGTGGGGATCAGGTAGTCGGTGAAGGAGGCGTTGCGCACCTTCCCGTCCCGGACGACGATCTCCTCCATCACCGCGAGCCCGAGCGCCTGGGCGCAGCCGCCCTGGATCTGGCCGACCACCGCCACCGGGTTGACGGCCCTGCCGACGTCCTGGACGGCGGTCAGCTCGACCACCTTGACCAGGCCCAGCTCCACGTCCACGTCCACCACCGCGCGGTTGGCGCAGAAGCTGTACTGGACGTGCCCGAACCCCTGGCCGGTCTCCTTGTCGAAGGGGAAGGTCGGGCGGTGGCGGTAGACCCGGGTCAGGTCGACGGCGTCCTCGCCCAGCAGCTCGGCCAGCGGCAGCAGCGGGCCGGCCGAGGCGGAGACGACCGCGCCGCCGGCGAGCGCGAGGTCGTGCCCGGTCCAGCCGTAGCGGCGCCGGCCGCGTTCGATCAGCTCCTGCCGGACCGCCTGGGCGGCCAGTTTGACGGCGCCGCCCGTCATGTAGGTCTGCCGGGAGGCGGAGGTCGAGCCGGCGGAGCCGATCGCGGTGTCGGCCGGGAGGATGGTGACGTGTTCGACGCCCAGCTCGGTGCGGGCGATCTGCGCGTGCACGGTGACACCGCCCTGGCCGACCTCGGCCATCGCGGTGTGCACCAGGGCGACCGGCTCGCCGCCGATCACCTCAAGGCGCACCCGCGCGGTGGAGTAGTCGTCGAAGCCCTCGGAGAAGCCGACGTTCTTGATGCCGACCGAGTAGCCGACGCCGCGCACCACGCCCTCGCCGCGCGTGGAGTTGGACAGCGCGCCGGGCAGCAGCCGCGGGTCCGGGGTGTCGGGGTCGAGCGGCGGCGGCAGCGGCACGGCCTTGACCCGGCGCAGCAGTTCGGCGACCGGGGCGGGTGCGTCGATCTCCTGGCCGGTGGGCATCCGGTCGCCCTGCCGGACGGCGTTGAGCTGCCGGAACTCGACCGGGTCCATGTCCAGTTCGGCGGCCAGCCGGTCCATCTGGCTCTCGTAGCCGAACGCCGCCTGAACCGCGCCGAAGCCGCGCATCGCGCCGCAGGGCGGGTTGTTGCTGTAGAGCGCGAGGGCGTGCATCCGCACGTTGGGGATCACGTAGGGGCCGTGGCCGAGCGAGGCCGCGTTGCCGACCACGGCGGGCGAGGTGGAGGTGTAGGCGCCGCCGTCCAGCACGATCCGGGCGTCGGCGTACACCAGCCGGCCGTCCCGGGTGGCGCCGTGCTCGTAGGTCATCCGCGCCGGGTGGCGGTGGACGTGGCCGAAGAAGGACTCGTCCCGGGAGTAGACCATCTTGACGGGCCGGCCGGTGCGCAGCGCCAGCAGGCAGGCGTGGATCTGCATCGAGAGGTCCTCGCGCCCGCCGAACGCGCCGCCGACGCCGGCCAGGGTGAGCCGGACCTTCTCCTCCGGCAGCCCGAGCACCGGGGCCATCTGGCGGCGGTCCACGTGCAGCCACTGGGTGGCGATGTAGAGGTCGACGCCGCCGTCCTCGGCCGGCACCGCGAGCCCGGACTCCGGGCCGAGGAAGGCCTGGTCCTGCATGCCGACCTCGTAGCTGCCGCGCACCACGACGTCCGCCCCCGCCCGCACCTCGTCGGTGACGCCGAGGCCGGAGACCACCCGCTGCTCGTGGCAGACGTTGCCGTTCGCGGGCGGTGCGCCCCCGGGCGGCAGGTGCACGTAGCCGTGGGTCTGCGGGTCGAGGCACTGCTCCTCGGTGACGATCGGGGCCAGAACCCGGTACTCGACCCTGATCCGCCCGGCCGCGCGCCGGGCGGTCTCCGGGTGGTCGGCGGCGACCAGTGCGACCGGCTCGCCCTGGTAGCGGACCCGGTCGACGGCCAGGGCCGGCTGGTCGGCGACGTCCAGTCCGTAGTACTTGGTGCCGGGGATGTCCTCGTGGGTGAGCACCGCGTACACCCCGGGGACGGCGAGCGCCTCGGCGGTGTCGACGGAGAGGATGTCGGCCCGGGGGTGCGGGGAGCGCAGCGTCGTGCCCCAGAGCATGTCCTCGTGCCACAGGTCGGAGGCGTAGGCGAACTCGCCGCGCGTCTTCAGCGCGCCGTCGGGGCGCGGCGGCGAGCCGCCGACGCCGTCGCTGCCGCCGGTGCCGCTCTGCCGGATGGCCTGGAGGTTCTTCTCGCCCTGGACGGTCCGCTGACCCCGGGCGGCCCGGGTCCGCTCTCCCCGGGCGGTGCGCGGCGCGTTCATCCGTCCGCCTCCCGGCCGGCGCGGGCCCGGGCGGCCGCCAGCCGCACCGCGTCCATGATCTTCTCGTAGCCGGTGCACCGGCACAGGTTGCCCGACAGCGCCTCGCGGATGTCCGCGTCGGACGGCCGCGGGTCCCGGGCGAGCAGCGCGTCGGTCTGCACCAGCAGGCCCGGGGTGCAGAAGCCGCACTGGACGGCGCCGGCGTCCAGGAAGGCCTGCTGGACGGGGCCGAGCCCGCCGTCCGCCGCGCCCAGCCCCTCGACGGTGCGCACCTCGCGGTCCTGCACCTGGCCGGCCGCGACCAGGCAGGCGCAGACCGGCACGCCGTCCAGGTAGACGGTGCAGGAGCCGCACTCGCCCTGCTCGCAGGCGTTCTTGGAGCCGGGCAGGCCGACCCGCTCGCGCAGCACGTACAGCAGGCTCTCGCCCTCCCAGACGCCGTCGGCCTCGACCGGCCTGCCGTTGGCGGTGAACGTGATCCTCATGCCGCGCTCCCGATCTGCCGGCGGTAGTCGTCCCAGGCCCAGGTGAACGTGCGCCGGGCCATGACGGCGAGCGCGTGCCGCCGGTAGCCGGCGGTGCCGCGGACGTCGTCGATCGGGTCGGCGGCGGCCGTGACCAGCTCGCCGAAGCGCCGGAGCACCTCCTCGCCCGGCGGCTCGCCGCTCTCCCACAGGCCGCGTCCGGCGAGCACCGCGCCCAGGTACTCCTCGGCGTCGGCGGCGCGGCGCGGGGTGGGCGCGGCCGAGCCGATGCCGGTGCCGACGGTGCCGGTGCGCGGGTGCAGGGCGAGGGCGAACGCGCAGACGGCGATCACCATGGCGTTGCGGGTGCCGATCTTGGCGAACTGCTGCGGGCCGTCGGCGGCGGGGACCCGCACGGCGCGGATCAGCTCGTCGGGCGCCAGGGCGTTGCGCTTCACCCCGGTGTAGAAGTCGTCGACGGGGATCAGCCGGGTGCCGCGCACCGAGGCCGCCTCGACGAGGACGTCCCGGCCGGCCGCCAGCAGCGGCGGGTGGGCGTCGCCGGCCGGCGAGGCCGCGCCGAGGTTGCCGCCGACGGTGCCCCGGTTGCGGATCTGCGGGGAGCCGACGGTGCGGGCGGCCAGCGCCAGGCCGGGCAGCGGGCCGGACAGCTCGGTGATGATTCGGCTGTAGGGGACGGCCGCGCCGAGCCGCAGCACCGCACCGTCCCGCGACCAGTCGGCGAGCTCGCCGACGCGGTTCAGGTCGAGGAGGGCGGGCGGCCTGCGCGCGTCGAAGTTCAGCTCGACCATGACGTCGGTGCCGCCCGAGACCGGCAGCGCGCCGGGGTGCCCGGCCTTCGCCGCGAGCGCCTCGTCCCAGGTGGCGGGGCGAAGGAACTCCATGCGGACGCCTCCTCACGTCGTCACCGCCCGGGCCGTGGACGTGTCCGGGACCGTCCCGCCAGTGAACCGCGGCGGCCGGCCGTCCGGCAGTCACCGAAGGCATGAAGCCCCGGCCGCGGCGACGCCCGGCATCCTGTACGTTCCTCTAAAGGGCTCCCGGCGGCAGAGGCTCCCGAAGGGCTCCGCGCGCGGACGGCGCCGCGGCCCGGTCGTGCACGCGGTCCCTCCCACCTACGACCGTAGTCCGGCCGGGGTCCCCGGGCCACGGCCGCGCGGCCCGGGCAGCCCGGCGAACGTGACGCGGAGCACGGGTGTTCGGGCACACTGTGACCGCGGACCGAGCGCTCGGACCCCCTCGCCCCACCACCAGCCCCCGAAGGAGCCCGCGGATGCGTGTCCGTGACCTGCTCGCCCCCGGCGCCCCGCGCCTGCGCCTGCTCGCGGCCGAGGAGGAGCTGGACCGGCAGGTCAGCGGTGTGATGACGACGGACCTGCACGACCCCGGCCGGTACCTGCACGGCGGCGAGCTGGTCCTCACCGGCATGCTCTGGCGCTCCGCCCCGGCCGACTCCGAGCGCTTCGTGCGCACCCTCGCGGCCGGCGGCGCGGTCGCCCTGGCGGCCGGCGAGGCCGAGGTCGGGCCGGTCCCCGAGGACCTCGTGGAGGCCTGCCGCCGGCACCGGATGCCGCTGCTCGCCGTGCCCGACGACATCGCCTTCGGCACCGTCACCGAGTTCGTCGGCCGCCAGGTCTCCGCCGACCGGGCCGCCGACCTGGCCGCCCTCGTCGACCGGCACCGGATGCTGGTCTCGGCGGCCGGCGGCGGCGGACTGGACGCCGTCCTCGACCTGCTCGGCGGAGACCTCGACCTGGACTGCTGGGTGCTCACCCCCACCGGCGCGGTGATCGCGGGGCCCGCCGACCGGCTGCCCGCCGAGGACCGCGACCAGCTGGTCCGGGCCCACCTGACCGCCCGGCGCCTGCGCCGCCGGCCCCCGCTGCGGACCCGCCTGGCGGGCGGCGCCTACTCGCTGCTGCCCGCGCCCGCGGCCCCGGACGCGCCCTCCCCGCTGGCCGACTGGGTGCTGGTGGTGGCCGGCGACGTCACCGAGTGGACCGCCAAGCGCCAGCAGCTCGCCGAGAACCTCGCCCGGCTGGTCGCCGTCGAGCGCCACCGCCGCGACGAGGGCCGCCGGCTGCGCCGCCGCCTCGCCGACGAGGTGCTCGCCCTGCTGCGGCGCGACGCGGACCCGGCCGAGATCAGCCGCACCCTGTACGCGTCCTCGGCGATGTCCGCCCGCGACGAGGGCCCCGGGCACGGCGGCCGGGCGGCGGACGGACCGTCCTGGCTGGTGGTCAGCGCCGAGGGCGCCGGCCTGCCCGAGGGCGTGGTGCGGGCGGTGCTGGAGGAGGCGCTGGGCGGCGCCGCGGACCGGGCGCTGGTCGCCGGGGCGGGGACCGGCGCGGTGGTGGTGATGCCCGCACCGGCCGGCCCGGTGCCCGCCGAGGCGCTGCGCGAGCTGCTCGCCCCGCTGGAGGCCGGGCTGGGGCCCGAGGGCCGGATCACCGTCGGCGTCTCGGCCCCCGCCCGGGAGGCGGTCGGCCTGCGCGGCGCGCTGGAGGAGTCCCGGCACGCCCGCCGGATCGCCGCCGCCCGGGTCGGCCGGGTCTGCGTCGCGGGCCCGGAGGAGCTGGCCTCGCACGTGCTGCTGCTGGCCGCCGTCCCGGACGAGGTGCGCCGCGCCTTCCGCAGCCGGCTGCTGGACACCGTGACCGCCTACGACCAGGAGCACCAGGCGGAGCTGGTGCGCACGCTGGAGGCGTTCCTGCGTTCGGACGGCTCGTGGACCAGGTGCGCCGCGCAGCTGCACGTCCACGTCAACACGCTGCGCTACCGGATCGGGCGTATCGAGGAGTTGACCGGCCGCGACCTCTCGCGCCTGGAGGACCGGGTGGACTTCTACCTGGCGCTCGAACTGGCCTGAGGCCGGGCGGGCGGACGGCGGCGGCCCCGGAGCGCTCCGGGGC
>NZ_JBHVER010000112.1:0-25564 GCF_042802195.1 Kitasatospora sp. NPDC057500
CCCGTTCTCCCCGTCGCGGCGGCGCCGGATCCTGGGATGCTCGGTCTCACGCGCCTGAGCTTCGACGGAGTCGCCCCCGTGCCGGTGTTCGTCGCTGCGGGTGACCGGGTCTCGTGCGAGGGGGGCGACGTCGTGGTGACCCGTCCGACCGGTGAGCGGTCGGACGCCGGTGCTACGGGGTGACCAGGCGGGCCGCCGGCTCTGCGTGGTGCAGGTACCAGGAGCGGAGGCGTTCCCGGGCGGCGGCGCGGTCGTCGGGGCGGGTTTCGGCGGCGGCGCGTTCGGCGGCGTAACAGCGCAGCAGGTCGTGCATGCGGTAGCGGTCCGGGCCGGCGGGGTCGAGCAGGTGGGCGGCGGCGAGGTGTTCGAGCACCGGCCTGGTCTCGGCGGGGGCCGAGCCGGAGAGCGCGGCGGCCGCGGCCGTGCTGATGCAGCTGCCGGGGGCCAGGCCGAGCAGTCGGAAGAGCCGCTGGGCGGTGGGTTGCAGGGCGCGGTAGGAGAGGTCGAAGGCGACCCGGACGGCGGAGGTGGCGTCGCCGTCGATCTGGAGCGCGGTGAGGCGGTCCTCCGCGTCGCGCAGCTCGGCGGCGTGTTCCACCAGGGTGCGGTGGGGCCGTTCCGCGAGGCGGACCGCGGCGATGCCGAGGGCGAGCGGCAGGTGACCGCAGGCGGCGGCGAGTTCGGCGGCGGCACGGGGTTCGGCGCGGGTGCGGTGGGCGCCGGTGATCCGGGCGAGCAGTTCGACGGCTTCGGACCGGGGCAGCACGTCGAGCACCAGCCGCCGGGCGCCGTCGCAGGCGGTGAGCCCGGCCAGCCCGTCCCGACTGGTCACCAGGGCCAGCGAGGCCGCCGAACCGGGCAGCAGCGGGCGGACCTGCTCGGCGTTGCGGGCGTTGTCGAGCAGTATCAGCACCCTGCGGTCGGCGAGCAGCGACCGGTACAGGGCGGCGCTCTCGTCGATGGTGCCGGGTATCTGCTCGCGGTCGGTGCCGAGGGCCCGGAGGAAGCGGGCCAGCGCCTCGTACGGGGTCAGCGGTGGGCCGAAGGCGTACCCGCGCAGGTTGACGTGGAGCTGGCCGTCGGGGAAGCGTTCGCGGACCTGGTGGGCCCAGTGCACGGCGAGCGCGGTCTTGCCCGTCCCGGCGCCGCCGGTCACCACGCCGATGCCGGCAGCGACGGCCGACCCGGCAGATCCGGTAGATCCGGCCGGGTCGGTGAGGCCGTCCAGGGCGCCGAGTTCCGCCCTCCGTCCGACGAAGGTGGCCAGTGCGGGCGGCAGTTGGGCGGGCCTGGGCAGGTGCTGCCGGGCGCGGGGCGGGCGGGCGGCCTGGGCGGCGGGCCCGTCCTTCAGCAACTCCTGGTGCAGGAGCTGGAGTTCCGGTCCGGGGTCGAGGCCGAGTTCGTCGGCCAGCTGCCTGGCGAACCGGCGGTAGGCGGCGAGCCCGTCGGCCTGTCGGCCCGCCCGGTGCAGGGCCCGGACCAGCTGTGTCACGAAGCGGTCCCGGAGCGGGTGTTCGGCGACCAGTGCGGTCAGCTCCGGGACGGTCTGCCGGTGCCGGCCGAGTTCGGCCTCCAGGTCCAGGCAGTTCTCCCAGGCGGTGAGCCGCAGTTCGTTCAGCGCCACCGAGCCGGCGGCCAGCAGGCTGCCGGACAGCCCGTCCAGCACCGGGCCGCGCCACAGGCCCAGCGCCGATCGGAACTCCTGTACGGCTGCCGCGGGTTCACCGCGCTCGGCCAGTCGGCGCGCCACCGACACCCGGTGGGCGAAGGCCAGGGCGTCCACCTGGTGGCCGTTCGGTGCGATCCGGTAGCCGGGGCCGTCGGTGAGCAGCACCGGCGGCCCGTCGTGGGCGGCGGCGAGCTTGCGCCGCAGCAGTCCGGCGAGGTTCCGGATCTGGCGGTGGGCCGTGGCCGGCGGTTCGTCGTCCCAGACCGCGTCGATCAGGCGGGCCACCGGGACGACGGAGCCGGCGTTCAGCAGCAGGGTGCCGAGCATCAGCTCCTGCTTGGCCCCTTCCGTCCGGGCCCGTCTACCGTCGTCGGTCCACACTTCCAGCGGCCCCAGAATCCTGAACTCCATGTTTCCTTCCCGTTGTTGGCCGATGTCGAGGCGACCCGGACGCCTTCGAAGCCCGTGACCGTCTCATGACGGACTCGTGTCGACTCTGTGCATCCGGTTGGAAGTCTTCTTCCACCGGCCCCGCTGGGGCCGGCTCTCCCACACTCAAGGAGCAGTTGGATGAAGCGCGTGAAGCAGGCCGCAGCCCTGGCCGTCGCACTCGGCCTGGCCCTCGTACCCCTCTCGGCGAGCGCGGCGCAGGCCGCCGGGCCGGCCACCCACAAGGGAATGACCTGGCAGGTGCTCGCGACGGGCCCCGACGGGACCGTCCAGGTCGGCGGCCCGGCGCACTCGACGCCGAGCGACCCGTACAACGGCGACACCCTTCCGTCCGTCTCGCTGCCGGTCCTGTGCATCAACGTGGACGGCAGCCCGGCGCCGGACGGCATCAGCATCGGCTTCTACAACGGTTGGGCCGGCGGCACCGTCGCGCTCAGCCAGCCGGTGAAGGGCTCGCGCTTGAACAGCCAGGCCGCCGCGAACAGCGTCTGCCAGGCGTCCTTCGGCATCGGCTGGCGCCAGGCCGAGTTCCACGACGGCCGCTACGGCCCGAACCTGGACTACGTCGGCGGGTGGAGCTTCTGGGCGTACGGCAACATCAACCCCAACGCCCGCTTCTGGACCGCCATCAACGACCAGCAGGCCAACCCCTGGAACTGACGGCGGCGCGGTGGTGACGGCCGGGCGGGGCGGGGAGCAGTCCGCCCGGCCGTACCACCTCCACCTGCACCTCCACCTGGACCTCCGTCTCCGTCTCCGCCTCCCGTGCGAGCGGCCCGGTCACCCTCGGACGGCCGGGCCGTCCGGCGTTCGGGGCTCCTCGGCGGCAGGGGAGGCAGGGCGGGGTGAGGGGCGCAGGGCATGGGGCAGGAACTCCTCTGCCGGGAAGGTTTGACGGGGGGCGGGGCGGCCCCGTCTCGGGGGGCGGCGCCGCGACAGACCTTCCCATCCGGCGGCGACCGGTGGCATCCCAGGTTTGTGGGGGGTCCGACGACCTCCTCCCTGTGGTAGGGAGGCGACCTGTTGCGGGCCGCTCCACGGCAAAGCCCCAGGCCGGTGACCGGGGGCCGTCGCGCTGTCCGGGCTCGCGCCGGGTCCGGAGGGCGGGGCGGGACCGGTCGGGCGGGGGTGTCAGGCCGGGGGCCGGCCGAGTTGGGCGGTGTACGGGGCCGCGAGGAGTGCGACGAGTTCGCGGCGGCTGCGTACGCCGGTCTTGGTGAAGGCCGACTTCAGGTGGTCCTGGACGGTGGCCGGGCTCAGGAAGAGCCGGTGGGCTATGTCCCTGGTGCTCAGGCCCCGTACTGCCTGGAGGACCACCTCCTGCTCGCGGGGGGAGAACCGGTGCGCGAGCAGGGACAGCGGGATGACGTCGACCGGGCTCGCGGGTTGGGCGACCAGGGCGACGCTGCCCCGCGGGCACTGGTCGAGCAGCGAGGCGCGGACGGCGATCCACTGGCCGCTGGGGCGGCGCAGCAAGGTCCAGGCGTGGGCGCCCGCATTCGCGGAGGTCGCGTGGATGCGGGCGCGCTCGGAGAGGTAGATCAACGCGGTCGGTACTCCGGCGGGTCGGTACTGCGGCTCGGAGAGCTCCTCGAACAGTTGCCGGGCCCCGGAGTCCGCGGAGGTGAGCTGACCGGTGGGGCCGATGACGGCGACCCCGAGCCAGTACGGTCCGTCCAGCGGGTCCGCTCGGACGTCCTGCCCGTCAGCGGTGCCCGGGGTGGGCAGCGCATAGTCGCGCAGGGCGGCGGCCACGGCCCGGGCGGCCCGTTCGGCCAGTCTCTGTTCAATCGCGCCGAAGGGCGCCGATCCGGCCTCGCGCATCAATGCGGCGGCTCCCCACCGCCCGCCGCCGACATCGAAGTTCATCCGCAGCTCGTCGCCCAGTCCGTACGCGGCGAGCAACTCCCGGTAGCGCACGCTGCTCTCGGGACGGCCACCGGTGGCGCGGTGGACGGTCTCCACGACGCGGCCGGCGGCCCGGATGTCGACGAAGCGGGTGGTGTCGTCGGACCACATCTCCAACCGGATGGCGTGCTCGAAGGCGGTCGGCTGCAGCCCATCGGCAACGGTGGAGGTCAGGAAGCCGGTGACCGGATCGGCCCCGTGCAGGCAGCCCGCTTCGGATCCGAGAGCGGGCCCGAGGATGGTGAGGAGCTGCCGGAAGAACTGTTCCAGCGGGAGCTTGGCTGCCGCCAGATCGTCGATCTCTCCCACCATGCGGCGTTCCCTGTCACGGAATGAGGTCATCTCCGTACCATAGGGCCGAGGTTGGCGTTCCCACACACTCCCGAGATGTCCACCGAGGGCGTTGTCCTCGCAGGGGTCGGATCGGAAAGCCGTTGCCGTAACGATCTTGAGGGCTGCCGGTCGGCCCGTGGGTTCGTTCCTCGTCGTGCCGCTGTCATGGCCGTTGGTTGTTGTCTTGGGGGTTTGTTGTTCGGGTGGGGGTGGGGGGTTGTGGTTTGTGTTTGGTGGTTGGTTGGTGTGGGAGGGCGGGTTGTGGGGTGGTGGATAGGGGTGGGGGGTTTTGGGGTTTCGGGGTTGTATGCGAAGGGCCCGGGTATGGTTTGGGGTGTGTCGTGAGGTGGGTTGTTCGGCCGCTCGCCGCTCGCCGCTCGCCGCTCGCGGCTTGTGGGGTGTTGGGGTTTGGGGTCGGTGGTTGTTGTTCGTGGGTTGGTTGGCCGTGTTCGTGGTGGTGGTCGGGGGTGTGGGTGGTGGTCGGTCGGGGGTTGGGTGGGTTGGTGTGTAGGTGTTGCTGGTAGTTGGTGGGGCGGGTGGGGTCTTTGCCTGGTGGTGTGGGTGGTGTTCGGTTGAAGTCGGTTGGTGGGGTGGGTGGTTGGTGGCTGGTGGGGCCGGTTCGGGGTGTGGGGTTGTGGGTGGTGGTCGGTTGTCCGTGTGTCGGGTTGGTTGCGTGTTTTGATGGGGTGTGGGGTGTGTTGGTTCCGGCTCAGGTCGCGGTTCCGGGTGCTGGTTCCGGCCCGGGTCGGGGTGCCGGGTGCTGGTGCCGGCTCAGGTCCTGGGTGCCGGGTTCCGGTTCTGGCCCGGGTGCCGGTTCCGGCCCGGGTGTGGGGTTCCGGCTCGGGTCCGGGCTGGGTGGTTGTGTGTGGTTGGGGTTTGGTGTGGTGGGGGTGGGTTGGTTTTGGTCGGTGGGGGTTGTTTCCGGTCGTTGGTTGATGGGGCCGGCCGGGTGGATTCCGGCTTTTCTGTGCATTCTTGATGTAACGGGCTACCGGAGTAATCGTCATACTCTATTGCCGGGCGTGGGATCGGCTCATGCTGGCGGAGTGGAACGCGTTGCGGGGTGGTGGTTCTCCGGGGCTGTCATGGCTGTGGGGTCCGTTCGTGGCCGGTGGCGGGTGTTCGGGTATCGGGTGTGGGGCGGCGGTGGTCGTCGTGTCGGTGCCCGGATGGCCGGCCTGTTCTCCGGTGGTGTCCGGGCGGGTCCCTGGTGGTGGGGGTCCGGGTGCCGCGCTCGTGTTTCACGGTCTGTCCGTGTGGTGGTTCGTCTCGCCATGCCCGTTGCCGCCGCGTCGAGGGCGGTGACGCGCGCCTGGACGTGACGGCCGCTCGCACCATGGCGTTGCCTGGTAGTGGTGCTCGTCCGTGTCCGGTGGTCGTCTGGGCGGCGCGGCTGTCGGGTGTGGTGTCCGCGTGCACGATGCGGTTGTCCGTCCCTGGTGGTTGCCTGCACGATGCGTCTGCTGGGTGTCTGGCGGTCGCCTGCCTCCTGGTGGTCGCTGGGTGCCTGGCGCCGGCTCGTATCCAGCGGTCGTCTGGGCGGGGCGGCTGCTTGCACCATGCGGTCGTCTTTCCCTGGTGGTTGTCGGCCTGTTAGGCAACTGTCGGGCGGTGGAGGCGGTTTGGGCGTGGTGGCTGTCGGGGCGTGGTGGCTGCTCGTGTGATGTGGTCGCCTGCTTGCGGGTGGCTGTTCGCTCGATGCGTCCGCGTGTGGTCGGCGGTCGTTTGCGTCATGCCCTGCCCGTAGGGTGCGGTCGCCTGTCCCTGGTGGTCGCTTGCACCACGTGGTCGCCGGGCTTGTGGCGGCTGATTGCACGGTGTGGTCGCCTTCTCTGGCGGTCGCTCGCAGCATGGTGTTGCCTGGTAGTGGTGGTCGTTGGTGTCCGGTGGTTGTCTGGGCGGCGCGGCTGTCGGGTGTGGTGTCCGCATGCACGATGCGGTTGTCCGTCCCTGGTGGTTGCCTGCACGATGCGTCTGCTGGGTGTCTGGTGGTCGCCTGCACCGTGTGGTCGCCTGCCTCCTGGTGGTCGCTTGCGCCAGGTGGTCGCTGGGTTCCTGGCGCCGGCTCGTATCCAGCGGTTGTCTGGGCGGGCGGCTGCTTGCGTGATGTGGTTGCCTGCGCCATGTGTCAGCGCCTACCCGGCGCCGGCGTGTGGCTGGTGGTCGCTGCATGATGCGTCCGCTGGGCGACTGGTGGTCGTTTGCGTCATGCTCCGCCCGTTCGGTGCGGTCGCGTGCGCGATGCGTGAGTGTCTGCCCGGGCGTCGGCGCGCAGTTGGCCGTCGCTTTGCACGATGCGGTCGTCTGTCCCTGGTGGTTGTCGGCCTGTTGGACAACTGTCGGGCGGTGGAGGCGGTTTGGGCTTGGTGGCTGTCGGGGCTTGGTGGCTGCTCGTGTGATGTGGTCGCCTGCTTGCGGGTGGCTGTTTGCTCGATGCGTCCGTGCGTGGCCGGCGGTCGTTTGCTTCATGCCCTGCCCGTACGATGCGGTCGCCTGTCCCTGGTGGTCGCCTGCGCCGTGTGGTCGCTTGCGTCCTGGTGGCTGCTTGCAGGGTGCGGTCGCGTGCGAGATGCGTGAGTGTCTGCCGGGTGTCGGTGCGCAGTTGGCCGTCGCTTTGCGTGGTGCGGTCGCGTGCGTGGTGTGTGAGTGTCTGCGCGGGCGTCTGTGTGTGGCTGGTGGTCGCTGCATGATGCGTCCGCCGGGTTTCTGGTGGTTGTTTGCGTTATGTGGTCGCTTGCCCTGTGAGGGTTGTTGCGCCGTGCGGTCGTGTGTTCTGTGCGGTCGCTTGCCCTGTGGTGGTCGCTTTGCGTCGTGCGGTCGTGCGGTCGTGCGGTCGTGCGGTCGTGCGGTCGTGCGGTCGTGTGGTCGTGTGTCCGGTGTTTGTTGTGCGTGTACGTGGCGTGCTGGTCGTGTGTGGTGGCTGGTGGATCCCTGAAGGATCTCTCTTCTTCTGTTCTCTCCCCTTCATTTCCTTTCTTTCTTCTTCTTCGTATCCCGGCGAACCGGAGGAACCCTGTGGACGGCGACACGCAGTCGTTTGTGGTCGTGTTCAACGACGAGGAGCAGTACTCGATCTGGCCGGTGGACCGTGGTCTGCCGGCCGGTTGGCATGCCGGTGGTGTCCGTGGCTCCCGCACGGAATGCCTGGCTCATATCGACGAGGTCTGGACGGACATGCGCCCGTTGAGCCTGCGTCGGGCCGCCGAGCAAGCCACCCCCTCCCAGCGGTGAAAGGGTAGGTAACGAAGAGATGGTGCTCAACGAATTCCACGCCCGTGTCACCGAGGCCCCCGACACGATCGCGGTCCAGGACGGACAACGGACCCTGACCTACCGTGCGCTGGCCGCGCACGCCCGTGTGCTGGCAGGAGAGCTGACCGCGCGGGGCGTGGGACAGGACAGTGTCGTCGCGGTCTACGCGGACCGGTCGGCGGAGCTGGTGGTCGCGGAGCTGGCGGTGCTGCTGGCGGGCGGGGCCTTCCTCCCGCTGGACCCGGCCCACCCGGGCGCGCGGGTGCGTCAGCTGCTGGAACTGTCGGGTGCGGCCACGGTCGTGTCCACCGCACCGCTGGCCGCGGGCGGCGCCCCGCTCGGTGACGACGTGCTGCTCGTCGACCTGACCACCGACCCCGCCGACCCCGCCGACCCCGCCGATCCCGCGACGACTGCCACCACCGCCGAGGCCGGGACCACGACGCCCGCGAAGGCCGCTGCGCCCGCCGGGTCTCCCGCGTCCGCCGTGCCGTCGACCCGCGAGGCCGCGCCCACCGGCGCCGCGCCCGGAGCGCCCGCCGCGTCCGCCGGAGTGCCCGGAGCGCCCGGGGCTGCTGGGGCCGTGACGTCGGCCGGTGAGGCCGTGCCCGCCGGGGCCGGGATCGCTGGACCTTCGGCCGGGACGGCCGCGCCCACCGGGGCTGCGCCTGCTGCGCCCGCCGGGGCCGGGGCTGCTGCGGCTGCTGCGTCCGGGGCTGCCGGTGCCGGGGCTGCTGTGCCCGCCGGGGCCGGGGCTGCCGGGGCTGCCGGGGCTGCGTCTGCTGCGTCCGCCGCGTCTGCTGCGTCCGGGGCTGCCGGTGCCGGGGTTGCTGGGCCTTCGGCCGGGACGGCCGGGACGGCCGTGCCTGCCGGGGCTGCGCCTGCTGCGCCCGCCGGAGCGTCCGGAGCGTCCGGAGCGTCCGGAGCGCCCGCCGGCGCCGCGTCTGGAGTGCGCGGGGCTGCCGTGCCCGCTGGGGCCGGGGCTGTCGGGGCCGGGATGGCCGGGCCGTCGCCCGTCGTGTCGCCCGCCGATCCCGCGACGACTGCCGCCACCGCCGAGGCCGGTGCCGACACGCCGGACGGTGCCGCGCTCGCGTACGTGATCTACACCTCGGGATCCACCGGCCGGCCGAAAGGCGTGGCCGTGTCACACGCGAGTCTGGCGAACGTGACGCGCTGGCACCACGACACCTACGCAACAGCCCCCGGGGACCGCTGCACGCTGCTGGCCAGTCCCGGGTTCGATGTTTCGGTACAGGACATCTGGTTCACCCTGACCGCGGGCGCGACGCTGGTGATCCCGCCCGCACGCGTGCGGACCGCGCCGGGCGCGCTGGTCGGCTGGCTGGCCCGGGAACGGATCACGGTGTCGTTCCTGCCCACACCGCTGGCCGAGGCCGTCCTCGACGAGGCCTGGCCCGCCGACACCACCCTGCGCTACCTCCACACCGGCGGCTCCGCACTGCAGCGCGGCGTGCCCGAGGGCCTGCCGTTCACGGTGGTGAACCTGTACGGGCCCACCGAGTGCACGGTGAAGGTGACGGCGGGCGAGGTGGTGCCCGGCGGGCCGGTGCCCCCGCCGATCGGGCGGCCGGTGGAGGGGGTGCGCTGCTACGTCCTGGACGAGGACCTCCAGCCGGTGCCGGACGGCGAGGAGGGGGAGATGTGTCTGGCCGGGGAGTGTGTGGCGCGCGGCTACCTCCATGATCCGGGCGCGACCGCGGCCGCGTTCGTGCCGGACGTCTTCGGCGGGGCGGGACAGCGGATGTACCGGACCGGGGACCGGGTGCGCCGTCGTGCGGACGGGGTGTTCGAGTACGTGGGCCGCTATGACGACCAGGCGAAGATCCGGGGGTTCCGGATCGAGCCGGGGGAGGTGGCCACCGTCCTGAAGCAGCATCCGGGTGTGCGGGACGCCTTCGTCGGGGTGGAGCGTTCCGGGCGCCCGGACGCGCGGCTGGTGGGTTACGTGGTCTCGGACGTGGCGACGGGCGAGTTGGTGGAGTTCGTGGCATCGCGGCTGCCTGCCTACATGGTGCCGGCGGCGGTGGTGGTGCTGCCGGTGCTGCCGTTGACGCCGAACGGGAAGGTGGACCGTGGTGCGCTGCCGGCGCCGGACCGCCTGGCGGCGGGTCTGGCGGGTGAGGTGGTCGCGCCGCGGACGGCGACGGAGGCGGCGCTGGTGCGGATCGTGTCCGCTCTGCTGGGGGGCGTGCAGGTCGGGGCGTTGGACGACTTCTTCGCTCTGGGCGGCAACTCGCTGCTGGTGGCGCGTCTGGCGGGGCACGTGGCGGGTGAGTTGGACGCGCCGGTGAGTGTGGCGGACCTGTTCGATGCGCCGACGGTGGCCTCGCTGGCGGCGCTCGTGGACGAGCGCGCCCAGGACCGGGCCACCGCCGCGGGCGCACCCGCCGCCACCGCCACCGCCACCGGCGCCGCCGGGTCCGGCAGCACCGCCGGGTCCGGCGCCGGGGCGGGGTCCGGCGAGACCGGTACCGCCGGCAGTACCGCTAGCGCCGGTACTGCCGGAAGTGCGGGCAGTGCGGGCACCGCCGGCAGCACCGGTACTGCCGGTAGCGCCGGTACTGCCGGTACTGCGGGCAGCACTGGAAGTGCGGGCAGTGCGGGTGGCGTGGGTGGTGTGGGTGGTGTCGGGACGCCCGCTCCCGCGGTGCCGGCACGCGGCCCTGTGATCGCGCCGGTGGCACCACCGGTACGCCGAGCCGACCGCAACCGGCCGATCCCCTTGTCCCTGCCCCAGGAACGCGTCTGGTTCTTCGAGCAACTGTCACCCGGCAACCTCGCCTACAACTTCCAGGCCACCGTGTCCCTGGACGGCGTCGTCGACGTGCCGGCCCTGCGCGCCACGCTCGACGAGATCGTGCGCCGCCACGAGATCCTGCGCACCCGCTTCGTCGCCGTCGACGGTGTCGGCCGCCAGGAACCGATCGCCCACGCCACCGCTTCCCTGAAGGTCCTCGACATCCCCGCCGACCAGGCCGACGACGCCGTCGCCGCCGAGTTGCGCATCCCGTTCGACCTGACCGACCCGCCCCTGGCCCGCTGGGTCCTGATGCGCCACGGCGAGGGACGCAACACCTTCCTCCACGTCGAGCACCACTTCGTCCACGACGGCTGGTCGCTGGCCGTGTTCCTGTCCGAGATGCGCGCCCTCTACCCGGCGTTCGCCGCCCACCGCCCCTCGCCCCTGCCCGACCTCGCCGTCCAGTACGCCGACTACGCGATCTGGCAACGCGACTGGCTGCAGGGCGACGTCCTGCGCGCACACACCGACCACTGGACCGCCCGCCTGGCCGGCGCCCCGGACACCCTGGAACTGCCCGCCGACCGGCCCCGCCCACCGGTCATGACCTTCCGCGGCCGCGCCCCGCGGATCACGATCCCCGCCGAACTCGCCCGCGCGTTGCGCGCCTTCAGCCGCGAGAACCGCATCTCCCTGTTCACCACCATGTACGCCGGCTTCGCGGCCCTGCTCTACCGCTACACCGGCCAGCAGGACATGCTCGTGGGAACCGGCGCCGCCAACCGCAACATCCCCGAACTCGAACCGCTGCTCGGCATGCTCGTCAACACCCTGGTCCTGCGCACCCGGGTACAGGGCGACCTGCTGTTCACCGACCTGCTGGAGCAGGTGCGCCGCAGCGTCGCCGAGACCCTCGCCTGGTCGGACACCCCCGTGGACGCGGTGATCGACGCGATCGACCCGGCCCGCGACCCCTCCCGCACCCCCCTGTTCCAGGTCATGTTCAGCTTCCACGACTCCGCGGTCCCGGACGTCGACTTCGGCGGCCTGAGCGGACGGGTCACCGAACGCTCCAACAAGTCCGCCAAGTCCGACCTCAACGTGATCGTGATCCCGCGCGCCGAACAGCGCATGGGCCGCGCCGCACGCCCCGAGGACGACGACCTGTCCATGATCTGGGAGCACTCGTCCGACCTGTTCGACGAGGCCACCATGGAACGGATGGTCACCCACTACCTGACCCTCCTGACCGACGCCGTCACCCGCCCCCGCACCCCCGTCGGCGCACTGCGCCTGCTCCCGGACGGCGAGGCCGCCCAGCTCGAACGCTGGGCCCGCGGGCCCGCCGCCGCCGAGCCCGCCCCGGTCACCGAGCTGATCGCCCGCCAGGTCCGCGAACGCCCCCGGGCCGTGGCCGTGCGCTGGCCCGGCGGACAGCTCACCTACGAGGGCCTGTGGCGGCGCGCCGGCGCCCTCGCCGATCAACTGCGCGAGCGCGCGACCGCCGCCGAGGAGCCGGTCGCGGTGTACGCGCACCGCTCCGTGGACCTGGTCGTCGGTGAACTCGCCGTCCTGCTGGCCGGCGGCTGCTACCTGCCCGTCGACCCCGACTACCCGGCCGAGCGGACCGCCTACATCCTCCAGGACGCCGGCGTGCGCAGCGTCCTGGCCACCTCCCTCACCCGCCCGCTCCTGCCCGCCGCCGTCGACGCCCACGTCATCGACCTCGACACCGACACCGCCGCCGCGGACAGCCCCGCCGCGGGCGGTGCTGCGGCCGCCGCGGGCGCCGCCACCCCGCACGGCCCCGCCGCGGGCGCCGCCGCGAACACCGCCGCGAACGCCGACGGCCCCGCCGCGGGCCCCGCTGCGGCCGCCGGCGGCCCTGCGCAGGACGGCCCCGCGCAGGACGGCCCCGCGCAGGACGGCCCCGGGCAGGACGGCCCCGCCGCCGACGTGGAGCGGGCCGCTCCCGGCCCTCTCGCCCCGGACCGTCTCGCCTACCTCATCTACACCTCCGGCTCGACCGGCCGCCCCAAGGGCGTGGCCCTGGCCCACCAGGGACTGGCGAACCTCGCCGCCTGGCACACCAGCGCCTACGCGCTCGGCCCCGACGACCGGACCACACTGTTCGCCAGCCCCGGCTTCGACGCCTCGACGTGGGAGATCTGGCCGACCCTCACCGCCGGCGCGACGCTGTGCGTGGTGCCCGCGGACCTGCGCGCCGCGCCGACGGAACTGGTGCGCTGGCTGGCCGGGGAACAGATCACCGCCGCGTTCCTGCCCACCCCGCTCGCCGCCGCCGTCCTGACCGAGCCGTGGCCCGCCGACACCGCGCTGCGCGCCCTGCTCACCGGCGGCGACGTCCTGCCCGCCGCGCCGCCCGCCGGCCTGCCGTTCCAGCTGTTCAACCACTACGGGCCCACCGAGAACACCGTCGTCGCGACCGCCGCCCTCATCCCCCCCGCCCACACCCACGGCTCCGGCCACGACCCCGCCCACGGCTCCAGCCCCGCCCACGGCTCCAGCCCCGCCCCCGGTTCCGACCCCGACGTCGGCTCCGGCCTCGGCCACGGTTCCGACCTCGGCGCGCTGCGCCCGCCGATCGGCCGGCCGATCACCGGGATCGACACCCACGTCCTGGACGCCGAGGGCCAGCGCGTGCCCACCGGCGTACGCGGCGAGCTCTACCTCGGCGGTAGCGCCGTCGCCCGCGGCTACGTCAACCGGCCCGACCTGACCGAGCAGAGCTTCCTTCCCGACCCGTTCACCCCCGACCCGCACGCCCGCCTCTACCGCACCGGCGACCTGGTGCGCTGGCGCCCCGACGGGCAACTGGAGTTCCTCGGCCGCGCCGACGAGCAGGTCAAGATCCGCGGGTTCCGCATCGAGCCCGAGGAGATCGCCGCGACCCTGCGCGAGCACCCCGACGTCCACGACGCCGTCGTCCTCGCCCGCCCCACCGCCCCCGGCGCCGAGACCACCCTCACCGCCTACGCCCGCAGCGACAGCGCCCACGACGCGAAACTCCTCGCCTTCCTCCAGGACCGCCTGCCCGCCTACATGGTCCCCGACACGATCGTCGTGCTGCCCTCCCTGCCGCTCACCGCCCACGGCAAGGTCGACCACGACGCCCTGGCCGCCCTCACCCCCACCACCACCGCCGCTACCGCGGCCACGGCCGGTGCGGCGGGCGACCGGGCCGCACAGGCGCCGCTGACGCCCACCGAGGAACGCATCACCCGGATCGCCCGCGCCCTGCTCCACGACCAGCCCATCGGCCGGGACGACGACTTCTTCCGCGCCGGCGGCCACTCCCTGCTCGCCGCCCGCCTGGTGGCCCAGGTCAACGCGGCCTTCACCGTCCAGGTCCCCATGGCCGCCTTCCTCCAGCGCCCCACCGTCGCCCACCTCGCCGACGCCGTGAACGCCGCCACCACCGGACAGGCCGGCGCACCGGCCCCCATCCGGCCCCGCACCCGCACCACCACCCGGGAAACCGAGGTGCGGCCGTGAACCACACCACCCAGCCCGACCCCGACCACCCCGACCACGCCAGCCGCGCCGCTGACCCCGGCCACCCTGGCCGCGCCGCCGACTCCGGCGACTCCGGCCGCGCCGCCGACCTCGGCGACTCCGGCCACGCCGCCGACCCGGCACCCCTGTCCTACGCCCAGCAGCGCCTGTGGTTCCTCGACCAACTCCAACCCGGCAGCGCCGTCTACAACGTCCCCCTCGGCTACGACATCACCGGCCCCCTGGACCACCACGCCCTCCAACAGGCCCTCACCGAGGTCGTGCGCCGCCACGAGATCCTGCGCACCGCGTTCCGCTCCAGCGCCGGAACACCCCACCAGGTGGCCCTGCCCCCCGCCCCCGTCCCACTGCCCGTCACGGACCTGACCGCCCCCGGCCGCACCCCGGACGAAGCCGCGCGCCTCGCCGACGAGGAAGCAGGCGCCCCCTTCGACCTCGTCGCCGGCCGCGTCATCCGCGCCCGCCTGCTACGCCTGGGCGAAGACCGCCACCGGCTGCTGCTCACCGTGCACCACCTCGCCTGTGACGCACCGTCGGTCACCACCCTGGGCCGGGAGATCGAGACCCAGTACCGCGCCGCCCTCCACACCCGCACACCCCGCACCCCGGACACACCGCCCGACCCGTCCACGCCCCCCGGAGCGGGGGCAGCGCACACGCGGCCCGACCCGTCCACGCCCCCCGGAGCGGGGGCAGCGCACACGCGGCCCGACCCGTCCGCGCCCTCCGGGGCGGGGGCAGCGCACGAGCCGGCGATGCAGTACGCCGACTTCGCCGAGTGGCAGCAGGCCACACTCGCCGGACCCGAACTCGAACGGCTCCTCGCGTACTGGAAGGGACGGCTGGGCGGCATGCCCGCCCGCCACCTGCCCACCGACCACCCCCGCCCGCCCGTGCAGAGCTACCGCGGCGCAGCCCTCACCTTCGACCTGCCCGCGGACGCCGTCCAGCGCCTGGAGGAACTCGGCCGGGCCGAAGGCGTCACCCTCTACAGCGTGCTGCTGGCCGCGTTCGCGGTCCTGCTGCGCGCGCACGTCGGCGAGGACGAGGTCGTCGTCGGCACCCCGGTCTCCGGGCGGGAGCGGCCGGAACTGGCCGGCCTCATCGGGTTCTTCACCAACACCCTGGTCCTGCGCTGCGACCTGACCGCCCGCCCGACGTTCCGCGAGCTGGTCCAGCGGCTGTGGACGGAGGTCAAGGGCGCGCTCGCCCACCAGGACCTGCCGTTCGAGAAACTCGTCGAGGAACTCCACCCCGACCGCGACCTCGCCCAGAACCCGCTGTTCCAGGTCCTGTTCAGCTACCGCTACGAGGAGGAGGGAGCGGGCCTTCGCCTGGAGGGCTGCCAGGTACGGCAGGTGCTCGGCGACACCGGCACCGCCCGCTTCGACCTCACCCTCAGCCTGGCCCGTACCCCGGCCGGGGTCACCGGCCGCCTGGAGTACAGCACCGACCTGTTCGAGGCCGCCACCGCCCAGCGCATCGCCGAGCGGTACGTCAACGTCGTGGCCGGCGCCGCCGACAGCCCGGACCGGCCCGTCGACGAACTCGCCGTCCTGCCCGCCGCCGAACTCGCCACCCTGACCCGCTGGCAGAGCGGCACCACCGACACCGCTGCCGCCACCCACGCCGAAACCCACGCCGAAACCCAGGCCGGCGCCCAGGCCGGCGCCACCGACCCCGGGGCAGGCACGGCCGACACCGACGCCGCTGCCGGCGCCCAGGCCCACGCCCAGGCCGACACCGCTGCCGGCGCCACCGGCCCCCGGGCCGACGCCGACGCCACCCGGAACGGGAGCGGGCCCCGCACCGGCGTGCAGGCCGCCACCACCGGCCCCCGGGCCGCCACCACCGGCCCCCGGGCCGCCACCACCGGCGACACCGGCCCGCTGGTGCACGACGTGCTCGCACGGCGCTGCGCCGTGGCGCCCGAGGAGGTCGCCGTCGTCGCGGCCGACACCACGCTGACCTACCGCGAGCTCGACGACCGCGCCGAGCGCCTCGCGCTCCGGCTGCGCCGTCTCGGCGTGAGGCCGGACGAGCCGGTCGGCGTCCACCTCGCCCGCAGTTCCCAGCTGATGGTCACTCTGCTGGGCATCCTGAAAGCCGGTGCCGCCTACCTGCCCCTGGACCCCGACTACCCGCGGGACCGTCTGGCGTACATGGTCGCCGACGCGGGCGTGCGCCTGGTGGTGGCGGACTCCCGCAGCGCCGCGTCCGCGGGCCGCCTGGGCGCAGCCCAGGTCGTCGTCCCCGACCCGCACACCGACACCGACACCGACACCGACACCGGCGCCGGCGCCGACGGCGACGGCGACACGCCGCACGCCGCCGTACCGCACGCCACCGCCGCCGGTGCCCCGGACGGCGCCGGTGCCCCGCAGGCCGGCGCTGCCGCGCCGCCCTCCGCGCCGCCCGCTGCCGCTGCGCCGTCCTCCGGGGTGTCCTCCGCTGCTGCGCCGCCTTCCGCGCCGTCCGCTGCTGCTGCTGCGCCGCCCTCCGCGCCGCCCGCTGCTGCCGCGCCGTCGTCCGCTGCCGTGCCGTCGTCCGGGGTGTCCGCGGTAGCGCCGGTGACGGCCGACAACCTCGCCTACGTGATCTACACCTCCGGCTCCACCGGGCGTCCGAAGGGCGTGGCGGTCACCCACCGCAATGTGGTGAACCTCTTCGCGGGGATGGACGAGACGTTCGGCCGGGACGAGGCGGGTACCTGGCTCGCGGTCACCAGTGTGTCCTTCGACATCTCCGTGGTCGAGCTGCTGTGGGCGCTGGCCCACGGCCACCGGATCGTGCTGCGCGCGGAGCCGCCCCTGCCCTCGGCGGCGACGGCCGCGCAGCTCGCGGCGGCGGCCGAGGCGCGGGTGCGCCCGATCGATTTCAGCCTGTTCTACTTCGGCAGCGATTCCCAGGCCAGCAGCGAGGACCGCTACCGGATGCTGCTGGAGGGGGCGAGGTTCGCCGACGACAACGGCTTCACCGCCGTGTGGACGCCCGAACGCCATTTCCACCAGTTCGGCGGCCTCTACCCGAACCCGTCGGTGACGGCGGCGGCCGTCGCCGCGCTCACGCAGCGGGTCCAGGTCCGGGCGGGCAGCGTGGTCCTGCCGCTGCACGATCCGCTGCGGGTGGCCGAGGAGTGGTCGGTGGTCGACAACCTGTCGGCCGGGCGTGCGGGGATCTCCCTGGCCTCCGGCTGGCACGCCAACGACTTCGTGCTGGCCCCGCAGGCGTTCGAGGAGCGCAAGCGCCTGATGATGGAGGGCCTCGATCAGGTGCGCCGGCTGTGGCGGGGGGAGAAGGCCACCCGCCGCAACGGGGTGGGCGCGGACATCGAGGTCGGTGTCTTCCCCCGCCCGGTGCAGGCGCAGCTGCCGGTGTGGCTGACCAGTGCCCGTCACCCGGAGACGTTCCGGATGGCGGGGGAGGCGGGCACGGGCGTGCTCACCCACCTCCTGGGGCACAGCCTGGAGGAGCTCGCGGAGAAGATCGCGCTCTACCGGCGGACCTGGCGCGAGCACGGGCACCCCGGCCAGGGGCATGTCGCGGTCATGGTCCACACCTTCGTGGGGCCGGACCTGGAGGAGGTGCGGGAGCTGGTCCGGGAGCCGATGAGCCGCTACCTGGAGACGTCCTTCGACCTGATCGCCTCCCTGGGGGCGACCACCGGCAGCGCGCAGGACTTCAAGTCCCTGTCGCCCGGGGAGTTGCGGGAGCTCGTCGACCGGGCGTTCGAGCGGTTCTTCGCCACCGCGAGCCTGCTCGGCACCCCGCAGGTGTGCGCGGACATGGTGGAGCGGATGAAGGCCGCCGGCGTCGACGAGGTCGCCTGCCTGGTCGACTTCGGGGTGGACGAGAAGGCGGCGCTGGAGGCCCTCGCGCATCTGGTGACGGTCCGTGAGATCACCGCGGAGCGCCGTGCGCAGGCGCTCGCCGAGCCGGAGGAGCCGCTCGCGGCGCAGTTGCGCGGGCACGGCGTCACCCATCTGCAGTGCACGCCGTCGCTGGCGCGTGCGCTGCTCGCCGACCTCGACACCCGTGGTGAACTGCCGCGCCTGCAGCGGCTGCTGGTGGGCGGCGAGGCGCTGCCCGCCGACCTCGCGCGGACGCTGGCGGCCACCGTCGCCGGCGGCGTCCACAACATGTACGGGCCCACGGAGGCCGCCGTGTGGGCCACCACCGCGACCGTCGGGGGCGAGGACGGCGCGGTGTCGATCGGGCGGCCGCTGGCGAACGTGCGCGCCTACGTCGTCGACCGCGACCTGCGGCCCTGTCCGGTGGGCGTGCCCGGTGAGCTGCTCCTCGCCGGTGACGGCGTGGTCCGCGGCTACCTGGGGCGCCCGGGCACCACCGCGGAGCGCTTCCAGCCCGATCCGTTCGCCGCCCGGCCGGGTGAACGCGCCTACCGCACCGGTGACCTGGCGCGCTGGAGCGCCCACGGCCGTCTGGAGTACCTGGGGCGCCTGGACGACCAGGTGAAGCTGCACGGCCACCGCATCGAGCTCGGTGAGGTCGAGAGCGCGCTGCTGACCCACCGCGCCGTCCGCTCGGCGATCGCCGCGGTGCGCGGTAGCGGCGCCGACCAGCGGATCACGGCCTACTACGTGACCGCCGACGGGCACGGCGCCACCGAGACGGAGCTGCGCGCCCACCTCGCTGCCCGTCTGCCCGCCTACATGGTGCCCGCGGCCTTCCACGCCATCGAGCGGGTGCCGCTGACGCCGAACGGGAAGGCGGACCGCAGGGCCCTGCCCGACCCGGCCGGCGCCCGCCCCCGCAGCGCGGCCGCCTACGCCGCGCCGGCCAGCGACACCGAGCGCATGGTGACCGGGGTGTGGCGGGAGGTGCTGGGCGTGGAGCGGGTGGGCGTCGACGACAGCTTCTTCGACCTCGGCGGGAACTCCCTGCTGGTGGTGGTGGCGCGGGCGCGGCTGCTGGAGCAGCGCGACAGCGGCCTGACGCTGGTGGACATGTTCCGCTACCCGACCGCGCGGGCCCTGGCGCAGGCGCTGGACCGCGCGCCCACCGAGGGCGCGGACGAGGCGGTGGGCGCCGGCACGGCCCGGGCGGCGGCCAGGCGCGCCGCCGCGGGCGCCGCCGCCCGGCGCGCGGCCCGGACGGGGGCGTGAGCGATGCGACACCTCCCCACCCCCACCCCCGCACGGACCCCCGCGCCCGCACGGACACCCTCGCGGACCCCCGCGCCCGTGCGGACTCCTGCACGGACTCCCGCGTCCGCGCGGACCCCTGCCCGGACACCCGCGCCTGCCCGGACCCCTGCACGGACCCCCGCGCCCGCACGGACCCCCGCACGGACTCTTGCACGGACCCCCGCGCCCGTGCGGACTCCTGAGCCCGCACGGACCCCTGCACGGACTCCCGCGTCCGCGCGGACCCCCGCACGGACTCCCGCGTCCGCGCGGACACCCGCGCCTGCCCGGACCCCTGCACGGACTCGTGAGCCCGTGCGGACTCCCGCGTCGGCGCGGACGCGGACACCCACACCCATATCCACACTCATCTCCGCGCCTGTACGGGCGCGGCGGCACGGCACGGAGGGACTCCAGTGAGCAGCGGGACGCAGGACGCGACGCAGCCGGAGGCGATCGCGGTCGTGGGGCTCGCCGGGCGGCTGCCCGGCGCGCCGAGCATCGAGGACTTCTGGCGCAACCAGCGCGAGGGTGTGGAGTCGGTCAGCCGCTTCACCCCCGAGCAGCTCGCCGCGGCCGGCTGGCCGACGGCGATGGTCACCCATCCCGACTACGTGCCCGCCGCCGGCGTCATCGAGGACGCCGACCACTTCGATGCCGACTTCTTCGGCTACACCGAGCAGCAGGCGCTGATCAGCGACCCGCAGCAGCGGATCTTCGCGCAGGCGGTGTGGCACGCGCTGGAGGACACCGGGCACGACCCGGCGCGTTTCGACGGTGCGATCGGCGTGTACGCGGGGCAGTTCGCCAACAAGTACCTGCCGTTGAACCTCCTCGCGAACGCCGGCTTCCGCGGGTCGATGGCGGCCTTCAACGCGCGTCCGTACAACGACAAGGACTTCCTGGCCACCCGTGCCGCCTACCTGTGCGACCTGCGGGGCCCGGCGATGACGGTCCAGACCGCGTGCTCGACGTCGCTGGTGGCGATCCATCTGGCGTGCCAGGCGCTGCTGGGCCACGAGTGCGACATGGCGCTGGCCGGGGCGGTGGCGCTGCCGGTCCCGCTGATCGGCGGGTATCCCGTCGTCGCGGGCGGCATCTTCGCCCGTGACGGGCACTGCCGTCCCTTCGACGTGGCCTCCAGCGGGACCGTCCCCGGCTACGGCGTCACCGTCATCGCGCTGCGCAGGCTCGCCGACGCGCTGGCGGACGGCGACCACATCCGCGCGCTGGTCCTGGGGACGGCGATCAACAACGACGGGTCGGCGAAGTTCGGGTTCAACGCGCCCAACGTGCAGGCGCAGGCCGAGGTCATCGCGACGGCCCAGGCGGTGGCGGGGGTGGCGTCGGAGAGCATCGGCTACCTGGAGGCCCACGGGACCGGTACCCCGCTCGGGGATCCGATCGAGCTGGCCGGGCTCACCAAGGCCTTCGACACGACCAGGCGCGGGTACTGCGCGATCGGCTCGGCGAAGGCGAACATCGGGCACCTGGACGCCGCGGCGGGGGCGGCGGGCTTCGCGCGCGCGGTCCTCGCCCTCGAACACGAGGAGATCCCGCCCAGCATCAACTTCGAGGCGCCCAACCCGGCCCTGCAACTGGAGCGCACGCCGTTCTACGTGCCCACCGAGGTCCGCGCCTGGCCGCGCGGGCAGGAGCCGCGGCGGGCGGGCGTCAGCGCCTTCGGCGTCGGCGGCACCAACGCCCACGTCGTCCTCCAGGAGGCACCCGCCCCCGCACCCCGCACCACCGCCACCGGGGCCGGGACGGCGGGGGAAGGGGAGCACCTGCTGGTCCTGTCCGCCCGCACCGAGGAGGCCCTCGCGGCGGCGGCCGGCAACCTCGCCCGCCACCTGGAGCGCCACGCGGGCCTCGACCTCGCCGACGTCGCCTACACCCTGCAGGCGGGGCGCCGCGCGTTCCCGGTGCGCCGCCACGTGGTCTGCCGGGAGCGCGACGGCGCCCGGGCGGCCCTCCACGCGCTCGCCCAGCCCCCCGCCCCCACCGCCGCCACCGCCGCGGGCGGGGCCGGGGGCGGGGGCAGGGCGGGGGGCGTGCGCCAGGTCGTCTTCATGTTCCCGGGCACGACCCCCCACCCCACCGCCACCGCCCTCCACCACGAGCCGGTCTTCGTGCGGGCCGTGGAGCGCTGCGCGCAGGCGGCGCTGCCCCTGCTCGGCCACGACCTGCGCCCCCTGCTCCTGCCCACCGGCGACGCCACCGCCACCGCCACCGGCGGCAACACCGGTGGCAGCGGTCTGCGGGGTGTGCACGAGGACCCGCGGGTCCACGCCGCCGCCTCCTTCACCCTCCAGTGGGCCCTCGCCGCCCTCTGGCAGTCCTGGGGGGCGGGCCCCGCGGCGATGATCGGCGCCGGTGACGGCGAGTACGTCGCCGCCTGCCTGGCCGGCGTCCTCGACCTGCCCGACGCCCTCGCCGCCACCACCGCCGCCGCCCACGCCCGCGCCCAAGCCGGCGGCGGGCAGGTGAGCGAGGCCCAGGCCCTCGACTTCGCCGCCACCCTCGCCCGCTACGACCGCAAACCGCCCCAGATCCCCTACATCACCACCGCCACCGGCACCTGGGCCGACCCCCAGGACGTCCTGGAACCCGCCCACTGGGCCCGCCACCTGCGCGAGCCCTCCCGCCTCGCCGAGGGCCTGCGCCACCTGGGCGCCGACAGCGCCCGCATCCTCCTCGAAGTGGGAGCGGGCACCACCCTCACCGACCTCGCCACCCAGCACACCCCGACCCCCGCACTGCCGTCACTGCCCCGCACCCACACCCGCACCCACACCGACACCACCCGCACCCACACCGACACCACCCGCACCCACACCGACACCACCCGATCCGACCGCGCCCACCTGCTCGACGCCGTCGGCCGCCTGTGGAGCCACACCGTCACCATCGACTGGGACGCCCTCCACACCGCCGCACGGCCACGACGCACCCCCCTGCCCGGCTACCCCTTCCAGGGCCGCCGGTACTGGATCGGACCCGACAGCGGAAGCTACGACCCCCTGGGACTGGAGGAGCCGTCATGGACCAGCCGCTCATAGCCATCGTCGGCGCCGGCGTCATGGGCACCGGCATCTCGACACTCGTCACCGGACACGGCCTGCCCGTCGTCCTCGTCGACGTCGACAAGGACGCCCTCGACCGCGCCGCCGCCGCCACCGCCCTGGGCCTGCGCCACGCCCAGCTCACCGGCGCCCTGCCCCCCGCCACCACCCCCGCACCCCTGCGCACCACCCTCGCCCTGGAGGACGTCGCCGACGCCGCCGTCGTCATCGAGGCCGTCACCGAACTGCCCGAGAAGAAAGCCGACGTCCTCACCACCGTCTCCGCCCTCGTCCGCCCCGCGACCCCCCTCATCTCCAACACCTCCGGCATCCCCATCGACGAGATGGCCGCCTGGGTGCGCCGCCCCGGCGACCTCATCGGCACCCACTTCATGAACCCCGCCTACCTCATCTCCATGGTCGAGGTCATCCGCGGCCCCCAGACCACCGACACCACCGTCGACGCCGTCCTCGACCTGCTCACCCGCATCCGGCGACGCGCCGTCGTCGTCAACGACGCACCCGGCTTCGTCACCAGCCGCCTGCTCCACCCCATGATCAACGACGCCGCGAACGTCGTCGCCGCCGGCACCGCCACCGTCGAGGACGTCGACACCCTCATGCAGGGCTGCCTCGGACACCCCACAGGACCGCTGCGCACCGCGGACCTGATCGGCATCGACAACCTCGTCGACGCCCTGGAGGCGCTGTACGCGAGGACCGGCGACGAGCGGTGCCGCCCCAGTGAGCTCCTTCTCGACAAGGTCCGGCAAGGCGAACTCGGCCGAAAGAGCGGACGCGGCTTCTACACCTACAGTGAGGCATGAGTCATGACCATCGAACAGCAGAGCGAGCAGGCGCCCTTCAACACGGACGCCGTCATCGACGAGATCACCAGGTTCGTCGCCGAGCAGACCCGCACCACCCCCGACGCCGACCAGGACCTCTTCGCCACCGGCGTCGCCAACTCCATGTTCGCGATGCGCCTGGTCGTCTTCCTGGAGCAGGCCTACTCCGTCACCGTCGCCGGCTCGGACCTGCAGCTGTCCAACTTCTCCACCGTCAAGAGCATGGCCGCCTTGGTGGCCCGCCTCCAGGCGGACCCCGCCGCCGACGGCGATGTCTGAGGCCCCACCGGCCGGCCACGAGGACACCTGGCGCCTGGTCGCGGACAACGCCGGCGCCTGGGACCTCGCCGGCGAGATCCCGCGCCCCCTGCTCACCGACCTCGGCGCCCGGGGCCTGCTGTGCGCCGAGGTCGGCAAGCAGTACGGGGGCCTGGGCCTGGCGAGCCTGGACAGCGGCCGCCTCACCGCCCACACCGGGAGCCTGTGCAGCTCGCTGCGCAGTGTGATGACCTCGCAGGGCATGGCGGCGTGGACGGTGCAGCGCCTGGGCGACCGCGCGCAGCGGGCGGCGTTCCTGCCGCAGCTGACGGGCGGTCGCCTGGCGGCGGTGGCGTTCAGCGAGCCGCAGGCCGGCAGCGACCTGGGGGCGATGGAGACCCGGCTGCGCGTGGAGGGCGACACGGCGGTGGTGGACGGCGTGAAGTCGTGGATCACCGCGGCCGCCTACGCCGACTTCGTGGTGGTGATCGCGAGGACGCGGGACGGGGCGGCGGCGGTGGTGGTGCCGGCCGACGCCGAGGGGGTGCGGATCGAGAGGGTCGCGCACCCGATGGGCTGCCGGGCGGCGGGGCACGCGCAGGTGCGCCTGGAGGGCGTGCGGCTGCCGGCCGCCAACGTCCTGGGCGGCACGGGCCTGTCGCTGCCGTTCCTGGTGACGACGGCGCTGGCCTACGGGCGGATGTCGGTGGCGTGGGGGTGCGTGGGTATCCTGCGCGCCCTGCTGGCGGCGGCGGGCGAGCACGCGCGCTCGCGCCGCCAGTTCGGCCGCCCCATCGGCGAGCACCAGCTGGTCGCCGGGATGCTCGCCGACGTCTACGCCGCGGAGCGGGCCGCCACCGCGGTGTGCCGGCAGGCGAGCGAGTGCTGGGAGTCGGGCTCCCCGGACCTGGTGACCGCCACCGTCCTCGCCAAGCACGTCGGCGCGACCCAGGCGGTGAGGGCGAGCGCCCTGGCCGTGCAGGTCATGGCCTCCGCGGGCGCCGAGGACGGCCACGTGGTGGCCCGCGCCTACCGGGACGCGAAGCTGATGGAGATCATCGAGGGCAGCAGCGAGATCTGCCGGCTCGAACTCGCCCGGCACGTCCTGGCGAGCGGCGGCCCGCTCGCGCGAGGGGAGGCACGGTGAGCGGGACTTCGCCCGCGCACGGGGCGGCGGCCACCGTCAAGTGCGTCGTGTGGGACCTGGACAACACCCTGTGGAAGGGCACCCTGCTGGAGGGCGACGACGTCGTCGTCGACGACCGGGTGTTCCAGACGGTCGTGGGCCTCGACGCCCGCGGCATCCTCCAGGCCGTGGCCAGCAAGAACGACCACGGCCCGGCCTGGGAGCGGCTGGAGGAGCTCGGCATCGCCGAGTACTTCGTCCACGCCAGGATCGGGTGGGGTCCGAAGTCGGCGTCGGTGCGGGAGATCGCGGACGAGCTGAGGTTCGCCCACGACACGGTCGCGTTCGTCGACGACCAGCCCGCCGAGCGCGCCGAGGTGGCCTTCCACCTGCCGCAGGTGCGCTGCTACCCGGCCGAGGCCGCGCCGGACCTGCTGGGGCTGGCGGAGTTCACGCCGGCGTCGGTGACCGTCGACTCGCGCCGGCGCCGTGAGATGTACCAGGCGAACGTGCGGCGCCAGGCGGAGCAGGAGTCGTTCGACGGGCCCTCGGAGGAGTTCCTGCGCTCGCTGGACCTCGTCATGCAGATCGGGCGGGCCAGCGCCGGCGACCTGTCGCGGATGGAGGAGCTCACCCTGCGCACGAGTCAGATGAACGCCACCGGCGTCCACTACTCGGACGCCGACCTGCGGGCGCTGCTGGACGACGCGGACCACGAGGTCCTCGCCGTGACCATGGGCGACCGCTTCGGCTCGCACGGCGCGGTCGGCGTCGCGCTGCTCGAACGGGGCGCGCGGGTGTGGCACCTGAAGCTCCTGGCCACCTCCTGCCGGGTGGTGTCCTTCGGCGCCGGTGCCACGGTGCTGAACTGGCTGGTCGACGAGGCGGCCGCGGCCGGGGTGCACCTGGTCGCGGACTTCCGGGCCACCTCGCGCAACCGGATCATGGAGGTCGCCTACCGCTTCGCCGGCTTCACCGACGAGGACTGCGCGTGCCTGGCCGCGCTCACGCCCCCGCCGGCCCCGCCGCAGGGCGGGCCCACGCAGCGGCTGCACCTCACGCCGTCCTCGCGCCCGGCACCCGACACACTGCGGCTGGAGGCCGTGCGCCTGGCCGCGACCTGACGGCGCGCCGGCCCGGTCCGCGCCGGCGCACCGGGCCCGGGCCCCGAGGAGCCCCCGCCGCCCCGCTCACCCGCGGGGCGGCG
>NZ_JBHVER010000113.1:0-25205 GCF_042802195.1 Kitasatospora sp. NPDC057500
GCGCGGGTGCGCTGGCGGGACGGTGGCGGTGCGCTGTGCGCAAATTCGGCCCCGGACGCCGGGCCTACCGTCTGGGAGTCGGTGGGAGGAACGGGCCCGGCCTCCGGGCCCGTTCGGCCGCCGGCACCCCCTCCGCCGCCCGCACCGGGCGGCGGTCCCAACCCCAGCTCAGGAGGCTCCGAGGTGTCTGTCATGCCGGTCGGCGGGCTCGTCCCCCGCACGGCGGAGGAGGCGGCCGGGAGCGCCGCCGACGTCGTCGTCCGCAACGCCAGGATCCACACCGGGGACGCCCGCCGCCCGCAGGCCGGCGCCCTCGCGATCCGGGACGGCGTGATCACCGCCGTCGGGGAGGACGCCGACGTCGCCCCGTTCGTCGGGCCGTCCACCACCGTAGTCGACGCGCTCGGCCGGCGCGTCGTGCCCGGCCTCAACGACTCGCACCTGCACGTCATCCGGGGCGGCCTCAGCTACGTCCTGGAGCTGCGCTGGGACGGCGTGCGCTCGCTGCGCCAGGCGCTGGCGATGCTGCGCGAGCAGGCCGCCCGCACGCCCCGGGGGCAGTGGGTGCGGGTGGTCGGCGGCTGGTCGGCCGAGCAGTTCGCCGAGCGCCGGCTGCCGACGCCCGCCGAGCTGAACGAGGCCGCGCCGGACACCCCGGTGTTCGTCCTCCACCTCTACCAGTCGGCGATCCTCAACCGTGCCGCGCTGAAGGCCGTCGGCTACGACGCGGCCACCCCCGACCCGAAGGGCGGCCAGATCGTCCGGGGCCGGAACGGCGAGCCGAACGGCATGCTGCTGGCCGCGCCCAGCGCCCTGGTCCTCTACTCCACCCTCGCCAAGGCCCCCACCCTGCCGCCCGAGGACCGCAAGGCCTCCACCCGGCACTTCCTGCGCGAGCTGAACCGCTTCGGCCTGACCTCGGCGATCGACGCCGCCGGCGGCTTCCAGAACTTCCCGGAGAACTACGCGACGGTGACCGAGCTCGCCCGGGAGGGCCTGCTCTCGCTGCGCATCGCCTACCACCTGTTCCCGCAGACCGCCGGGCAGGAGCTGGACGACCTCAAGCGCTGGATCGACATGGTCCGCCCCGAGGACGGCGACCAGTGGCTGCGCCTCAACGGCGCCGGCGAGAACCTCACCTGGGCCGCCGCCGACTTCGAGAACTTCGCCGAGCCGCGCCCAGAACTCGGCTCCTACGAGGGCGAGTTCGAGAAGGCCGTCCGGCTCCTCATGGAGAACGGCTGGGGCTTCCGGCTGCACGCCACCTACGACGAGACGATCCGGCGCGACCTCGCGGTGTTCGAGAAGCTCGCCGCCGAGGGCCTCTTCCCGCAGGGCAACCGCTGGCTGTTCGACCACGCGGAGACCGTCTCCCGGGAGAGCCTGGACCGGATCGCCCGGCTCGGCGGCGCGCTCTCCGTGCAGAACCGCCTCTCCTTCCAGGGCGAAACGTTCACCCGCCGCTACGGCGCCGGCGCCGCTGCCGAGGCCCCGCCGATCCGCGCCATGCTGGACCGCGGCCTGAACGTCGCCGCCGGCACCGACGCCACCCGGGTCTCCTCCTACAACCCGTGGGTCGCCCTGCACTGGCTGGTCTCCGGCCGCACGGTCGGCGGCCTGGCGATGCGCCCGCCGCAGAACCGGGTGGACCGGGCGACCGCGCTGGCGATGTACACCACGGCGGGCGCCGCGCTCACCGGCGAGCAGGACGTCAAGGGCGTGCTGCGGCCCGGCTGCTACGGCGATCTCGCGGTGCTCTCCGACGACTTCTTCACCGTGCCCGAGCACGAGATCCCGCACATCGAGTCGGTGCTGACCGTCGTCGGCGGCCGGATCGTGCACGCCGCGGCCGAGTACGAGGGCCTGGACGAGGAGCTCCCGCCGATCAGCCCCGAGTGGAGCCCGGTCGCCCGCTTCGGCGGCTACCGGTCCACCGGCGCCCGCCAGGCGGAGCTGCTCGGCGAGGTCGTCGCCGAGTCCGGGCTGCACCGCGACTGGCGCGTCGCGCGCGGTCAGGATGTCGAGCGGGAGCTGCCGTTCGACCCCTGCTTCGTCCTCTGACGCCGCCACCGTGCCCGGCCCGCCCGCCGGGGGCCGGGCACGGGCACCTACCGACACCATGACCAGGACCAGGGACAGGAACAGGAACAGGACACGATGGATACCGGACTGCTGATCATCCGGGTGGTGGTGGGCCTGCTCATCGCCGGACACGGCGTACAGAAGGTGAGCTTCCGCCTCGGCGGCAACGGCCTCACGGGCGGCACGGAGGAGTTCCGGCACGACGGCTTCCGGGGCGGCACGCTCACCGCGCTCGCCGCCGGCGCCGGCCAGATCGGCTCGGGCCTGTTCCTGGCCCTGGGCGCGCTCACCCCGCTGGCGGCCATGGTCGCCATGGGCGTGATGACGGTGGCGATCACCGTCAAGGTGCCGCACGGGCTCTGGGTGCAGAACGACGGCTACGAGTACCCGCTGGTGCTGGTGGTGGTCACCGGCTCGCTCGCGCTCACCGGTGCCGGCCGCCACTCCGTCGACCACGCCCTCGGCCTGACCTCCTGGCCGCTCTGGCTGGTGCTCGCCGCCGCGGTGGCCGGGCCGGTCAGCGGCCTGCTCACGCGGGCCGTCCTGCACCGCACGGACCCGGCGGCGGGAACGCCGGCCGGTGCGCGCGCTGCCGACTGACGCCCTGCGGACGCCCGTCCCGCCGGGTCGGCCGGCCCGGCGGGCTACCGGGCGGGACGGTGCAGGGCGACGTGCACGGTGTCGACGACCTGGACCAGCGCGGCCCGCGCGGTGCCGGTCGGACAGCACCCGTCCAGCAGCAGGAAGCCGTGCACGGTGCCCTGGTAGCGGATCGCCACCACCGGCACCCCGGCTGCCCGGAGCCGGGCCGCGTACGCCTCGCCCTCGTCGCGCAGCACATCGGCCTCGGCGGTGACCACCAGTGCCGGGGGCAGCCCGGCGAGCTGCTCCAGGGTGGCGTGCAGCGGCGCGGCGGTGGCCTCCCGGCGCCGCCGCTCGTCCGGCAGGTAGGCGTCCCAGTACCGGCGCATGTGGTCGCGGTGCAGTAGGTAGCCGGTGGCGAACCGGTGGTAGGACGGCGTGTCGAAGTCCGCGTCGGTGACCGGGCAGACCAGCACCTGGTGGAGCAGCCGGACGTCCCCGCGCTCGCGGGCCAGCAGCGTCAGCGCGGCCACCAGGTTGGCGCCCGCGGAGTCGCCGACGGCGGCGACCCGCTCCCCCGCGAGTCCGATCTCGTGGCCGTGCGCCTGGATCCACCGGACCACCGCGTAGCACTGCTCGACGGCCACCGGGTAGCGCGCGTCGGGCGCCCGCGCGTAGTCGACGAACACCACGGCCGCGTCGGTGCCCAGGGCGACCTCGCGGACCAGCCGGCGGTAGCCGGCGGCGTCGCCCGGCGACCAGCCGAGGCCGGGCAGGAACAGCACCACGGGGCACGGCTCGGCGGCGCCGGCCGGCCTGGTCACCTGGACGGACACCCGCCCGGTGGGGCCGCAGGGCAGGGCGAGCCACTCGGTGGTGGTGCCGTAGGGATCGTCCGGATCGTCCGGGCCGTCCGGGTCCTCCGGGCCGCCCCCGCCGTCGGCCGCGCGCGCGGGCCCGCCGTCGGCGGGTCGGCCGTCGGCGGCGAGCAGCGCGAGGAGGTCCGGCGGTTCCCCCGCCGACCGGTCGGCCACCCGGGCCGCCAGGAACTCCTGGAGCGCCCGGTCGAGCACCGGTCCCTGGTCGGGAAAGGGGGTGGGGTCGGACAACTCTTCGCTCCTGGCTTGCGGTCGGTGGTGCGCTGCGGCGCCGCCCGGCGGCGCGGGGGCGGTCGGATCCGGTGGGCGCGCCGGCTCGGCGGCCGGCCTGGTCAGCCGGTCTGCTCCGCTCCTAACCCGCGCGCCCGCCATTCACGCGGCGGCACGCCGTAGGCTGCCCGAAAGGCCCGGCTGAAGTGTGCCGGATTGACGAAGCCCCAGCGCTGGGCGACCGCCGAGACCGTCGGCGCGGTCCGGCCGCGCCGGGCCAGCTCACGGGCGCACGCCTCCAGCCGGCGCTGCTGGATGAGCCTGCTCACCGTCACTCCCTCGCCCTCGAACAGCCGGTGCAGGTACCGGACGGAGATGTGGTGGGCCTGGGCGATCGGCTCGGGTGCGAGCGCGGGATCGCCCAGGTGCCGGTCGATGTACTGCCGCACCCGGCGGACCAGCTGCGCGTTGGGGGTGTCCGGCTCCTCCGCGGCGCGGGTCAGGGTGAGCTGGGCGACGAGTGCGCTGAGCAGGTCGGCGACGCTGCCGGCCAGCCGGTCGCCGACCGGCGCGGGGTAGGAGTCGGCGGAGGCGGCGAGGCCGTCGAGGAAGGACAGCAGCACCGGTCCGCACCCGTCCGCCGGGCCGACGGCCGTCGCCGAGACCTGCCGCAGGTCGCGCTCCGGCACGCCCAGCAGCCGGCGCGGCAGGTGGAACAGGTGGGTGCGGAAGCGCTCGGGGTAGTCGACGGCGTACGGGCGCGTCGTGTCGTAGAGGACGAGCCCGCCGGCCGCCACCTCCGCCCGGCGGCCGTCCTGCTCCAGCACGGCCCGGCCCGACACCTGCACGCCGACCCCGACCTGCGGTTCGCTGCGCGGGGTGCGGGCGATCAGGGCCGCGGTGCGGGAGAACCGGGCGGCGTCCGCCTCCAGGGTGGAGACCCGCACGTACCCGAGCCGGTGCGAGACCAGCCGCCCGTCGAACGGCCGTCCGGTGAGCGGGCGCAGTTCGACCGGCACCAGCGTCCGCGACACCGCCCCGCCCAGGTACGCCGCCTTCTCGCCGTCCGGGACCGCCGCGGTCGTCACCGTTACGCCCATCTGACCGCCTTCCGTCGAATCCCTGCCCGATCAGCCTGACCGAAGGGGCAAGCGGGGGGTTAGGTCATCTGACTGCCGTACTGGGCGGCGGCCGGGCGGAGCGGTAGGTCAGGCCTGGCCGGCGGTCCGGCCGGCAGGGCGGCCGGCGGTCTGGGCGAGGGCGTGGGCGAGGGCGGCCCGGGAGGTGATGCCGAGCTTGGGGAAGATCTTGTAGAGGTGCGCCGCGACGGTGCGCGGCGACAGCTGGAGCCGCTGGCCGATCTCCTTGTTGGTCAGTCCGGTCGCGGCCAGCCGGGCGATCCGCAGCTCCTGGCCGGTCAGCAGGGCGGGGGCGGACGGCGCGGCGGACGGTCCGCGCTGCGGCGGGACCACCAGGTCGCCCGCGGCGCGCAGCTCCTCCTCGCACTGCGCCGCCCACGGTTCGGCCTTCAGCCGGCGGAAGACGTGGTGGGCCGCCCGCAGCACCTCCCGGGCGCCCGAGCGGTGGCGGCGGCGCAGCCAGGAACCGTGGGCCAGCCGCAGCCGGGCGAGGTCGAAGGTCCAGCGCCCGGCGCCCGGCACGTCGTAGGCGGCGCGGTAGGCGTCGTCGGCGTCGTCGTCCTCGGCGGCCACCGCGGCGGCGGCCGCGACCAGGAAGGCGTGCCGGGCGGAGATCTCCGCGGAGCGGGCCGCCCGCGCGGCCGCGAGGTGGGCGTGCGCCTCCTCGCGGCGGCCGGTGTGCACGGCGGCGGCGACGAGGTCGAACACCAGCGCGTGGTGCCAGGGCGGGCCGCCGGCCGGGCGGCCCGGCGGGAGGAGTTCGCACAGGTGCGCGTACGCCTCCTCGTGGCGCTGGTGGGCGAGCGCGGCCAGCCCGCGCAGATGGGTCAGCCGGTCGAGGACGTGGCGCATTCGGGCGCGGGTGGCGGTCGGCCGGACGGCCCGGTCGGCCGCCTCCAGGCCGGCCTCGTCGCCGCGGCCGGCCAGGAAGGCGGCGTGGTACTGGCGGAACAGCAGGGCGTTGGTGCGGTAGCCGAGCTCCTCGGCGATCTCCGCCTCGCGCAGGCAGTCCTCGGCCCGGTCCCAGTCGCCGAGCAGGAAGTCCTGGTGGCACTTGGCCTTCGCCACCGAGCCCTGGCCTGCGTAGCCGTGCAGTCCGGTGAAGCGCTGCCAGAGGCCGGGCTGCGGGCAGTCGAGGGCGGAGCTGGTCCAGAGCAGCAGCCAGGCCGCGCCGGCCTCCTGCTCCTCGGTCATGTCCTCGGCCGCCGCCAGCAGCGCCTCGGCGACGCCGGGGCCGGGCTCGGTCCAGGCCAGCAGGCAGAGCCGGCCGACCTCGGAGACGGCGTCCCGGTGCTGTTGCAGCGCCTGCCAGGCCCACGGGTCGTCGGTGTAGCTGGCGGCCAGCAGCAGTTTGAAGAAGGCCTGCTCGACCAGTCCGCCGAAGGTGTCGGCGCCCGGTGCGGTCAGGGTGTCGAGGGTGGCCGGCAGCAGGGCGGCCGAGGAGGCGAAGTCGACGTGGTGGCTCTGGTCGGCGTAGACCACCGCGTAGGCGAACAGCGGCTCGACGTCCGGCGGGATCGTGCGGGTCTTCAGGTCCTCCACCAGGGCCGCGGTGTGGCGCAGCTGTCCGCCGCGGGCGGCCATCACGGCGGCCCAGGTGAGCCGGCGCACCCGGTCGTCGGGTTCGGGGCTGAGCGCGGCGGCGCGTTCCAGCAGCAGCGCACCCTCGGCGTCGCCGCCGCGCAGGGCGAGGTCGCGCCCGGCGGCCTCCAGGCGGTGCGCGAGGTCGCCGTCCGGCAGCAGCGCGGCGGAGGCCTCGTGGACCAGCCGCCGGGGGTCGTCCGGCGCGAGGGTGCCGGCCAGCGCCCGGTGGGCCTCGCGGCGCGCGGCGTCGGAGGCGGTGGCGACCACGGCGGTGCGGGCCAGTGGGTGGTGGAACACCAGCTGTCCGGCGGCGTCGAGCCGGGCCAGGCCGTCGGCCTCGATCCGCTCCAGGGTCTCGCGCACGTTGCCGTCCGGGACGGCGCGCAGCCACGCGCCGCTGCTGAGGTCCGGGCCGGCGGCCAGGGCGCCGAGCAGCAGCAGGCGGCCGACCTCCGGGGTCATCGCGTCCAGCCGGTCGGCGAACAGCCGCTCCAGCCGGCGCCCGAGCGGGAGCCGTTCGGGCAGCGGGGCGACGCCGCGCTGCTGGGCGGCGGCGAGCTGCCGGGGCAGCTCCACCAGGGCCAGCGGGTTGCCGTCCGCCTCGGCGAGCACCCGGTCGCGGGTGCGTCCGGCCAGCTCGGGGTAGCGGGTGCCGAGCAGCGCGGCGGCGTCCGCCCGGGGCAGCGCCCGGACGTCGACGGCCTCGGCCGCCCAGCTCTGCACGGCCTGGCCGTCCGGGCGGGTGGCGCCGACGATCACCAGCGGCAGTTCGGCGCAGCGCCGGTGCAGGAAGCCGAGGACGGTGGCGCTGGAGGAGTCGATCCAGTGCAGGTCGTCCAGGACCAGCAGCACGGGGGCGGTGCGCACCGCGTCGTCGAGCAGGGCCAGGGCCGCGGCGCTGACGGCGAAGCCGCTGGGGGTGCCGGAGCGGGCGCCGAAGGCGCTCTCCAGGGCGTCGCGCTGGTGGGCGGAGAGCGCGTCGGAGCGCTGGAGCAGCGACCAGAGCGCCTGGTGGAGGGCACCGAACGCGAGGTCGGTCTCGGCCTCGGCGCCGACGGCGCGCAGCACGGTGAACCCGCGTTCGCGCGCGGCGCGCTCGGCCCAGGCCAGCAGGGTGCTCTTGCCGACGCCCGCCTCGCCGCGCAGCAGCACGGTGGCGCCGCCGGTGCCGTCCTCGGCCCGGCCGAGGGCGGCGGCCAGCAGGTCGGTCTCCCGCTGCCGTCCGATCAGGGCCGGGTCCTTCCTGTCGTGCGCCACGCTTCTTTCCTCTGGGGTCGGCCGGCCCGCCTCCGGGCACCCAAGGCTATCGCCTGCCGGGACCGGCTCCGTCCGCCGCCGGATCCCGGCCGGGACCCTTGTTCCCCCGGCCGGGACCAACGGCCCGCAGACCCGCCGTCCCCGGGGGCGGCAGGCTGTACCGCAGATGAACCGCACCGCCGCACCGCTGCTCCGCCGCACGGCCGGTCCGACGCCCGTCGGACCGCACCCGGGTCCCCTCCGTGGACCCCGCCCCCACCGAGGAGCCCCGCCATGGCCGTTCAGCACATCTCCGCCGCCCGCACCGCCCGCACCTCCGGCACCTCCCTGCGCCGCGCCGCCTCCTCCGCCGCCCGGATCGCCCTCGGGGCGGTGTTCCTCTGGGCCTTCGCCGACAAGACCTTCGGGCTCGGCTACTCCACCGCCGACGGCCGTTCCTGGCTCGACGGCGCGTCACCGACCAAGGGCTTCCTCAGCCACGTGGCCGCCGGCCCGCTGCGCGGGACCTTCCACGCGATGGCCGGCCAGGCCTGGGCGGACTGGCTGTTCATGCTCGGCCTGCTCGGCATCGGGCTGGCGCTGGCCAGGGGCGTCGCCCTGCGGATCGCCGCGGCAGGCGGAACCGTGCTGCTCGCCCTGATGTGGGCCGCCGAGTGGCCGCCCGCCCGGCACCTCGCCGACGGCAGCGCGAGCGGTTCGACCAATCCGCTGCTCGACTACCACGTGCTCTACGCCCTGCTGCTGGTCGCCCTCGCCGTCACCGGCGCCGGCCGCACCTGGGGCCTCGCCCGCCGCTGGGCCGCCCTCCCGGTCGTCCGCGACCACGCCTGGCTCCGCTGACCCCGCCCCTCCCCCGCCCCCGGGGCCGGCCGCGATCCCTCGCGACCGGCCCCGGCGCACGTGCGCCGCCGCCACGGCTGAGAGGTTGGCGCCATGCCCAAGAAGCGCCCGCGCGCTGCCACCCTGGCCGAACTGACGGCCGGCCTGCCGCCGGTCCAGTACTCCTTCGGCGCGAGCGAGCCCTCGCCCGGCGGCAGCACCGAGTTCGTCGACGACGAGGGGCAGCGTTGGCGCAGGGTCCGCGGGCCGCTCCACCCCCGGCTGGTGAAGCGGCTGCTCGCCTCGGCCGACGCGGTGATCATCGGCAGCGGCGGCGGCACCACGCTCCGCCGCCTCGCCCGGGAGGACCGGGCCGGGACCTGGCAGGCCGTCAAGAACCGGCTGGCGGACCTGGGCGAGTCCCCGACCTACCGGGCCTTCGAGTTCGTCTCCGCCGACCGCCGGACCCTGCTCTATCTGGAGGAGTGGTGCTGAGCCGACGGACCTCTCCCCATCTCGGATGGCTCTGACCGCCCCTCACCTGCGGAAGCCAACCGGAGTGGCCGGTTCACCTGCGAAGGTGAGGCGCCGCGGCTAGAGTCACACCCGCACGCACCAGCGGCCCGCCCACACCGAGCACCGCAGGCCGGGCCGACATGCCGCCGAGCAGACAGGGAACCCGTGCCATGACCATCCGCCCAGGCCGCCGGACCGCCACCGCCGTGGCCGCCGCCGCGCTCAGCACCGGTGCGCTGCTGGGGTCCTCCCCGGCCGGCGCCGTGCCCGCCGCCTCCGCCGCACCGGCCATGGCCCTGCTGCCGACCGGGGTGCCCTCGAAGCCCTACAGCGACCCCACCGGGGTCAACCACGGCGGCGTCGTCGTCGGTTACGCCTACGCCTCGGGCCAGGGCCGCGAGGCCAGCGCCGTCCGCTGGGCCGCCGACGGCACGCCCGCCACCCTCCCGCCGCTTCCGGGCGAGGACTTCGCGCAGGCCCGGGGGGTGAACGACGCCGATGTCGCCATCGGCATCTCCTGGCCCGCCACCCGCGACTACTGGCAGCCGACCGCGGTCCGCTGGGCCGCCGACGGCACCCCCACCGCGCTGCCCCCGCTGCCCGGCGACCTGTACAGCGAGGCCACCGCGATCGGCGGCAGCGGCATCGTCGTCGGCACCTCCTTCAGCAGCTCCGTCGACCCCCACGCGGTGGCCTGGCGCCCGGACGGCACCACCGTCGCCCTCGCCCCGCTGCCCGGTGACACCTCCAGCGTGGCCGTCGGCGTCAACGCCGCCGGAATCGCCATCGGCCGCTCCTACACCGGCATCGGCGCCTTCCACGGCGTCGTCTGGAGTCCGGACGGCACCCCGACCCGGTTCCAGACCGGCCCGACCGCCGGGCGCGGCGACTGGCCGGTCGCGATCAACAACGCCGGCACGGTGATCGGCGTCGCCGACCGGCCGCTGGACGGCGGCAGCAGCCGCCACGGCCTGGTCCGCTCGCCGGCCGGAACCCTGCGCGACCTGGGCGCCCACACCCAGCCGACCGCCGTCAACGCCTCCGGCACCGTCGTCGGCGAGTACCGCCCCGACCCGGGCCAACTCGTCACCGAGGCCGCCCGCTGGAGCCCGGACGGTACCCTCACCCCCCTGTCCGCGACCCCCCTGAGCGGCGGCAACTCGATCGCCGTCGGGATCAACGACGCCGGCCACGCCGTAGGCTACGGCTGGAGCGGCATCCCGGCCCGCCAGTACCAGTCGGGCCGGATCTGGGCATCCGGCGGCGCCGTCACCGACCTCGACCCGACCCGCGCCGGCAACAACGCCCTGTTCGTCAACAACGCCGGACTGGTCGTCGGCCTCGCCCTGTACCGCCCGCCGGGCTACCTCTACCCCACCCACCAGACGGCGGTCTGGCGGCCCTGACCGGCTCAGCCGGCCGCCTCCACCAGGACCAGCGTCCCCGTGCTGCCCGGCCGCACGGCGTGCCGGGCACCCGCCGCCACCTCGTGGAGCTCCCCCGGTCGGATCGTCAGCTCCACGCCGTCCACCAGCAGTTCGAGACGGCCGTCGAGCACCAGCAGCAGCTCCGCCGTGTCGTGCACCTCGACCGGCAGCGGCCGCCCGTCCATCCTCAGCACCTTCACGACGGCGGTTCCCACCCGCCCGAGCGGACGGGAGTCCCACGGCGTCGGCAGCGCGGACGCCGCCTCGTACAGGTCGACCGGGTTCATGGCACACCTCTCAGCGGCCCGGCCTGCCCGGCGGCAGCGGCCCGCGATCCGTTTCGAAGGGGAACGGGTCAGGACGCTACCCGGGCGGGCGGGCCGGTTGGTCGACCGTTTGGTAAAGCCTCGCGGCGGCCGGCGGCGGGTTCACACGCTCATGCCGTACCCGAGTTCCTCGGCGGCGACGGACCAGAAGGAGTCCTCGTCGGCGACGGCCTCGGCGTCGAGGGCGGCGAAGCGTTCCAGCAGCGCTTCGGTGAGGGCGTCGGCCGCCTCCTCAGCCGCCTCCAGGGCGGCCGCGTCGTCGAGGCCGCCGCCCGGCCCCTCGTACGCGTCGGCCTCGGCGGCGGCCTCCCGGTAGGCCGCGTTGAAGGCGGCGAAGTCCTCGACGCCGCTGTTCACCAGGTGGGGCCCGCCGTCCGCCTCGGGGAGCTCCCACAGCGAGCCGTCGTCGCGCCGCACCCCGAGCACGCCCACCCCCGGGTCGACCGCGACCACGGCGTAGCGCACCCCGTCGACCGCGCGTTCCGGGAACGGCGCGTCCTGCCAGGCGCCGGGGTAGGGACAGTCGGCGCATCCGGCCAGCAGGGCGGCGAGTTCGGAATCGTCCATGCCGCCAACCTACCGGCCCGGTTCCGTGCTGCGCGCCCCGCCAGGGGGCCGGTCTCCCGGGCCTCCGGACGCACCCGGTGCCCGCCGGTACGGAGAGCCCCGTACCGGCGGGCACCGGCGTGTCCGTGACCGGTGTGCCGTCAGGACGGGCGGACCACCGTCGCCCGGGCCGAGGCCGGGGCCGTCGCGTCCGGACGGCAGAACAGGTCCCGCTGCGGCAGGACGCCGGTGGCCAGGAACCGGTCGGCAGCGTCGACCGCGCAGGACGGGGTGGACCGGTCGTAGGCACCGTGGTTGCCGCCGTCCACCGTCACCATCCGGGCCCGCTTGCCGAGCGTCGCCCGCATGCCCAGCGCGCCGACCAGCGGGGTGGCCGGGTCACGCGTGGTCTGGAGCAGCAGGATGTTGGCGGCCCCCCGGTCGGTGACCCGGACCGCCGGCTCCACCGGCGCCGGCCAGAACGCGCAGGGCCAGACGTTGGCGCCCATGCCGGCCACGATCGGGTTGCGCTGCCGGCTCTCGGTGACCTTCCGCTGGTACCGGCCGAGGTCCTTCGGCGCCGCGTTGTCGCCGCAGAGCACCGCCACCAGCGCGGCCACGTCGTTGTCCTCGGGCACGCCCGGGGTGCCCCGCACCATCCACCAGTACGGGACCGGTCCGGCGCCGTCGTCGGCGAGGTAGCGCCACCAGTCGGCGATCTCCTGGAACAGCGAGGCGTGGTAGGAGTCGAAGCGGTAGATCGCCCGCCACAGGTTCCCGTTGACCGGCCCGGCGACCGGGTGGGTCACCGGCGCGCGGTCCAGCTTGGCGCCCAGCGCGAGGTAGTTGGCGCGGACGGCGGCCGGGGTCGCGCCGAACCGCAGCGTGGCGTCGCGCTCGGCCGCCCAGGCGGCGAAGTCCTCGAAGCGCAGTTCGCTGGCGCGGTCCCAGGTCGCCAGCCGGTCGGTCCAGGTGACGTTGGGGCTGACGTTGGCGTCGAGCACGACGCGGTCGGTCCGCCCCGGGAACAGCTCGGCGTACACCGCGCCCAGGTAGGTGCCGTACGACGCGCTGCGGTAGGAGATCTTCGGCTCGCCGAGGGCGGCGCGGATGCGGTCCAGGTCGCGCGCGGTGTTGGCGGTGGTCACGTGGCGGATCAGCTCGCCGCCGTTGGCCAGGCAGTCGCGGGCCAACTGCCGGGCGAAGCTCACGTTCTGGTCGATCGAGCCGTCCGGGGCCGGGAACGCGAAGACCATGTCGTTGGGCAGCGAGGCGGCGCTCCGGCCGCAGCTGACCGGGGTGCTGTGGCCGACGCCGCGCGGGTCGAAGCTGACCAGGTCGTACCGGTCCAGCACGTCCTGCGGGTAGCCGTGCTCCTGGGAGGTGGGCATGTGCAGGCTGGCCACGCCGGGCCCGCCGCCGTTGTGCACCAGGATGCCGCGCCGCAGGCCCGGCTTGGCGGTCGCGAGCCGGGAGACCGCGATCTCGATGGTCCGCCCGTTCGGCGCCCGGTAGTCCAGCGGCACCCGCACCGTGGTGCAGCGCAGCCGCGGGTCCACCGGCGCCCCGGAGGGGTCGTCGGGGCAGTCCGTCCACACCAGCGGCCGGGGCCGCTCCTCCGGTGCCGCTTCGGCCACCCCGGCGCCGACGCCGGCGAGCGCCAGGGCGAGTGCGAGGCCGATGGTTCTCAGTGGTGCTCTTGATCTCATAGGTCTGGACCATAGGGACGGCACCGCAGGCTGTCGTCCTCCTGTGGGGGTACGGGCCGCCGGCACCGGGACACGTGCACGGAAACCGCCGATTAACACAGTGTCAGAACGATCACCGTCCACACTGGACCGCATGGACACGGACGAGAAACCCACGCCCCGCCGCGAGGTCCACGACGCGCGGAACAAGGACAGCCTCCCGGGCACCCTGGTGCGCTCCGAGGGCGATGACGCCGTCGGGGACGAGCTGGTCAACGGCGTCTACGACGCGCTCGGCACCACATTCGAGTTCTTCCGCGACGCGTACGGCAGGAACTCCCTCGACGGCGAGGGCGGCCCACTGCGGGCGACCGTCCACTACCGCGAGAAGTTCCCGAACATGTTCTGGGACGGCCGGCGGTTCGTCCTCGGCGACGGTGACGGCGAGATCTTCCGGCTACGCCCGAACGAGATCCTCGACATCGTCGCGGCGGGCATGACCCGGCAGATCATGAACCCGCAACTCCTGTACGCCTTCCAGTCCGGGGCGCTGTCCGAGTCCGTCGCCGACGTCTTCGCCTCCCTCGTCAAGCAGTACGCACTCGGCCAGACCGCCGACCAGGCCGACTGGCTCCTCGGCATCGGGATCATCGCCCCGAGCGTCAAGGCCAAGGCCCTGCGGTCGCTCGCCGCGCCCGGCACGGCCTACGACGACCCCAACCTCGGCAAGGACCCCCAGAAGGCCCATACGGACGACTACCACGACATGCCGATCCACAAGGACAACGGCGGAGTGCACATCAACTCCGGCATCCCCAACCGCGCCTTCCACCTCACCGCCACCGCCATCGGCGGCAACGCGTGGGAGAAGGCGGGCCGGATCTGGTACGACGCCGCCACCGGCGGCAAGCTCTCCGAGGAGGCCACCTTCGCCGACTTCGCCAAGCTCACCGTGGCCACCGCCGAGGAGCTCTACGGCACCGGGGGCGCGCTCGACGCCGTCAACGACGCCTGGAGGACCGTCGGCGTCCTCTGAAGATCAACCTTTCATCGCACACAGCGCCGTGTCCACGGCGGCCTCCAGGTGCCGCGCCGTCGCCTCGTCGCCCGGCTGCACGGTGATGGTGATGTTCGCGGCGCGCCCGTCCCCGGTGGCGCCGCCGCGCGTCTCGTAGCCCGGGATGCTGCCGCCGTGGCCCCAGTGGACCCCGCCGCAGGAGAGCGGCGAACTCACCAGACCCAGCCCGTACTTGCTGCCCGGGGCGAAGGGCTTCCCGGCGTCGACGGTCCGCTGCATCTCGGCGAGCTGGGCGGGCCGGAGCAGCCGCCCGCCCACCAGCGCGCCGAAGAACCGGTTGAGGTCCGAGGTGGTGGACACCAGCTGCCCCGCCGCCCAGGCCCAGGACGGGTCCATCTCCGTGATGTCGATCAGCGGCCCGTCGGCCGACTCCCGGTAGTAGCCGTGCGGGTGGGCCTCGCGGATCGTCGCCTCGCCGGGGGCGGGGAAGTAGGTGTGCCGCAGGCCGAGGTGACGGATGATCCGCCGGTCGATCTCCGCGGCGAGGGGGCGGTGGGTGACCTCCTGGACGACCAGCCCGGCGAGCACGTAGTTGGTGTTGCTGTACGCCCACTTCTCGCCGGGCGCGAAGTCCGCCGGGTGCCGCAGCGCGATGTCGAGCAGCTCGCGGGGCTGGTAGGGGCGGACCTCGTCGTCGAGGTGGCGCGTGTAGTCGGGCAGCCCGCTGGTGTGCTGGAGGAGCTGGCGGACGGTGATGCCGGTGCCGTCGACGGCGCCCGGCAGGTACTCCTCCACGGGCGTGTCGAGCCGGATCCGCCCCTCGCCGACGAGTTGGAGCACGACGACGGCGGTGAACGTCTTGGTGTTGCTGCCGATCCGCACCTGCCCGTCCCTGGGTACCTTCGCCCCCGTGCCCACATCGCCCACACCGGCGGTGTAGGTGCGGGTCCGGCCGTCCGGGTGGCGGACCGAACCCAGGGCCCCGGGCGCCCCGTCCACCCTCACCAGCGCGTCGAGCTTCTGTTGGACGGCGTCGGGCCCGGGGGCGGCTACGGCGGACGGGGCGGCGACGGCCAGGGTGCCGGCGACGGCGGCGATCGCCGTCATCAGGCGGAAGCGGTGCGACTTCACGAGGTGCCTCTCTGTTCGGTGTGGTTCCAGCACACCAGCGCCCTCACGCACCGTCGTCAGCTCCCCGGACGAGCGGCGCGCCCCGGTCGTGATCCTGAAGTCGCGCACCACGTCGTCCTGCGGTCGTACACGGAGGTCACTCACTGCTCCGCGTAGTACCGGTCGAATCCGGCCGAGAACTCTTCCACCGAGAAGCCCTCGAACGCGCCCGCCGCTTCGAGCGCGCGGAGCCGGTCCAGCGCCGCCGCCGCGGACGGCGAGGGGTGAGCGGAGAGGTGGGCCTTCGTCGCGTCGAGTCCGTGGCCGAGCAGGAGCTCGGTGTCGATCGAGCACGCCGCGTCGAAGCCGGCCTCCCTCGCGCTCCAGACGAGGAGGGCGTCGTCGAGGCCGCCGCTGTTGAACAACTGGACGCAGCAGAGCTTCATCAGCTCGGTGTCGCCCTCGCCCTGAGCGCGCCGCTCGCGCTCCGTGTGCTCGCCGAGCAGTTCGCGGATCTCGTCGAGGTGCGCGCCGGTGGGGCGCAGCCCGAAGCGGCGCAGGCTCTCCTCGTCGTCCATCGGTGGTCTCCCTGCCCCTCGTCCGGCATCGGCCGTGGTCCGTGACGGGACGACCGTACACGCGGGGTGGAGTGGGAAGTCGGTCCGGCCGACTCCCCACTCCACCAGGGTCAACGGGGTGGTGTGGCGGTCGAGGTGGGGCGGGGAACGGGGCGGTGCTCGCCGTGGTGGCGGGCGGTGAGGGGGTAGGCCCACACCAGGAGGGCGAGGAGGAGCACGAACGGGAGCACGGTGCAGAGTGCGGCGTTCCCGCCGCTATCGCGGGGTTCAGCGGGCATCGGCGAGGTCGAGTTCGGCCCAGACGGTCTTGGCGTTGGGGTGGCGGGGAACGGTGCCCCAGCGGTCGGCGAGGGCGTCGATCAGCACGAGCCCCCGGCCGGACTGGGCGTCCGAGCTGCGGGCGGCGAGGACCGGGAGGCGGTCGCCCCGGCAGTCCGAGATCTCGATCCGCAGGGTGGCGCCCCGGCGCACAAGGGTGGTGAGACAGAGGTGCAGCTCGAATCCGCGCCCCGCAACGCGACCGTGCCTGATCGCGTTGGACGCCAGCTCCGCGACGATGATCAGAGCGGATTGGAACGACTCCCCGAACGTGGAATCGACTCCCCAGATCGAGAGTTGACGTCTCGTTACGGAGCGACAGAGGCAGGCCCCCTTTGGCGTGGCGGCGAGTGTGATGGTGTGACGGCGGGGGTTGTCGAGCGGGATTTCGGTCGTCATGGAGAAAATCGTGGCGGCCCGGACGTACGCTGACCACGAGTTCGGCAAGCACGGAGCGTGCCTGTGCGGACGCGGAGGGTCGGCCGGTCGGGGCGGCTCGGATCATTCGGTCGCAAACACGTGTGAGCAGGGGTGATTCCCATGGTTAGTGGTGTCGAGCGTACGGTCTTCGACGACGGGGAGACGGCGGAGAACTCGGACGGGGTCGCGGAGTTCTACAGCGCCGTGGGCAAGTTGATCAAGATGTTCCGCGAGCGGGCGGGACTCACGCAGCGCGAACTGGCCGACATCATCGGCTACAGCGAGGACATGCTCGGCGCGGTCGAGCGGGGGAAGCGGACGCCGAGAGTCGAGATCCTGGAGAAGGTCGACGACGCCGTGGGCGCGGGCGGGGCGCTGAAACTCATCGCCGATGATGTGATGAAGGCGAAGATCCGGGTGAGCGAGCGGCACCCGGCGTTCGCGCGCGCCTTCACGTCCGAGGAGTCGAAGGCGATCGAGATCCACGAGTACAACAGCCTGCAAATTCCCGGGCTGCTTCAGACGGAGGCACATGCTCGGGCGCTGTACGACATGCGCAGGCCTTGGCTCTCCGTCGAGCAGGTCGACGAGTGGGTCGCCGCGCGTATGTCCCGCCAGGAGATCCTGAACCGCTGGCCGTTGCCGGTCATGAGCTGGGTGATCGATGAGAGCGTCTTGCGCCGCCCGTTGGGTGGCCAGGACGTGCACCAGGCCCAGTTGCGCCACCTGCTCAAGGTTGCCGAGATCCGCGGACTGGAGTTGCAGGTCATGCCGCTCGACCGAACGGAGAACGCGGGCATGGGCGGTTCGTTCACCCTGCTCACGCCCAACGCCCGCGCGCAGGTCGCATACGTGGCGGTTCAGCATGTAACGAGGCTCATCACGGACCCGCTTGAGGTCCGTAGGATGGCTGCACGGTACGGCACCCTGAGGGGGCAGGCGCTCACCATGCGGGAGTCCCTGACCCTGATCGAGCAGATTCTGGGAGAGCGGTAGTCATGGCCGAACTCGCGTGGTTCAAGAGCAGCTACAGCAGCAACGAGGAGGTCCAGTGCGTCGAGGTCGCTGAGACGCCCGGCACCGTCCACGTCCGCGACTCCAAGGACAAGACCGGCCCCCACCTCACCTTCGAGCCCGCCGCCTGGCAGGCGTTCGTCGACTTCGCCGCAAAGGCTGACATCTGACCGCTCCAGGCCTGTCCTGCCGATCGCGGCTGCCAGTGGTCACGCTCCGATGAAGTTGACCGTCTCCGTCATGTCCGCCCGCCCGGTGCGCAGTTGCGGCACGCCCTCCTTCTCGAACCCCACCGCGACGCCGCAGAACAGCACGAGTCCGCCATCGGCTCCGACTGCCCGGCTGACAGTCTCCCGGTACACGGTCCACATCACCTGCGGGCAGCTGTGCAGCCCCTCGGCCCTCAGCAACAGCATGACCGTCTGCAGGTACATCCCCGCGTCGGCCCACTGTCCGGGCCCCATCGTCCGGTCGAGGTAGCAGAACAGGACGGCCGGCGCCCCGAACGCCTCCGAGTTCAAGGCGGCGATCTTCCGGGGCCGGTGCGGGTCGTCGCGTTCGATCCCCAGCGATTCGTACCGCTGGGCGGCGGCAGCAGCGAAGCGGTCCAGGTACGGCGAGGCCAGCCCGTCCGGGTACATCGGGTACTCGCGCTCGTCGCCGGGGTCCCCCGCCAGCGCCCTGGCCGTCGCGGTCCGCTTGAGTTCCGCCAAGGGTTCACCGGTCACGACGTACAGGTGCCACGGCTGGAGGTTCCCGCTGGACGGGGCCCGGGTCGCCGCGGTCAGCACTCGTTCGAGCACCTCCTTGGGCACGGGCTCATCGCTGAACGCCCGCACGGCCCGGCGACTGTCCACGGCCTCATACACATCCACGTCTTCGCGTCCTCTCGTTCGACCGGGCCCCTCCACCGTACGCACGCCGCTCGGCAGGCCTTCGTGGACTTCGCGGCGAACGCCCGCCCGTATCCGAGTCGACAGAACGAGACCGGTTGGACCAGAGTCACGGCATGGCCGATCTGTCTCCCCCCTCACTCCCGACGCCCTACCAGTGGCGGGCGGCGACCGTCGCGGACGCCCGCGCCGTCCACGCGCTGGTCGCCGCCCGCGAGCGCGCGCTACCGGGCGGTCCCACCACCGAAGCCGACCGCGTCGCCGCCGACCTCGCGCTGCCCGGCCTCGACCCGGCCCTCGACACCCGGCTGGTGTACGACCCGGCCGGGCTCCTCGTCGGCCGGGCCTGGGTGCACGGTGGTCGGCGCAGCGCCGTGGACGTCCACCCCGCTCACCAGGGGAAGGGGCTGGGCAGCGCGCTGCTCGACTGGGCCGAGGCGCGCGCCCGGCAGGCGGGTGGTGAACGGCTGAGCCAGACGCTCGCGGACGACGACCGGGCGGCGGTGGAGCTGTTGCGGTCGCGCGGGTACGAGCCGTTCGTCACCCAGTGGCAGCTGGAGATCGAACTGCCCGCCGAGCCCGAGGTGCCCGGCCCGCCGCCCGGCATCACGTGGCGGTTCTTCCGCCCCGGTGACGAACGGGCCGCGTACCAGCTCACCGAGGACGCGTTCGACGAGTGGCAGAAGCGGCGGAAGCCCTACGAGGAGTGGGCCCGGCACACCGTCGGACTCGACACCTTCGCGCCCGCGCTCTCCCCCGTGGCGTTCGCCGGCGAGCAGATGGTCGGTGCCGTGCTGGCGCTGAACGTCCCGGGCACCGACGAGGGCTACGTCGAGCGGGTCGCCGTCCGGAAGGACCACCGCAACCGTGGGATCGCCCGCATGCTGCTGCGGGCCTCGTTCCGGGCCTTCCACCGCCGGGGCCGCCACACGTGCACGCTGTGGACCCATTCGGAGACCGGCGCGCTGTCCCTCTACCAGGGGGTGGGCATGACGGTCCGCCACAGCTCCGCCGTCTACGGCAAGGCGCTCGCCACCAGGTAGCGCGCCCCGCCCGACGGCCCGGCCCCACACCGCGCGCACCCGACAGAACCCGGCTGTACGGCATCGGCCGTCGGGCACCTCGGCGGCCGGAACGCCCCGTCCCCGGCACTGGAGCTGCCGGGGACGGGGCGTTCCGGCAGCAGGTCAGGCCGCCCAGGACCCGGTCGACTGTGCGTCGGACCTGAAGTCGAACCAGAAGTCGCTGTTGTCCGCGACGTAGAACGCTATGACGTTCCATGAGCCCGCGGTTGCGAGCTTGTAGGAGTCCTGGCATCCCGAGCTCAGGAAGCACACCCGGACGTAGCGGTTGGTGTTGGGCTTGATGCTGATGTCGCCGCAGTTGCCGGTGGTTGTCAGAACGCCGCTGCCGGTCGGGTAGGCGAAACTCCCGAGGGGCTTGAAGTAGGAATGCGCGTAGTCGTAGCAGGACTGCACGCCCGCTTCGCTCCGGGAGGTGGCGCTCGCGGCGCCGGTGCCTCCCACGAGACAGCCGGCCAGTAGCAGTGATCCGCTCACTACCGAGACGAGTCTTCCGGTCTTCTGCTTCATGGTTCCCCATTCGTTCCGGTCAGGAAGTGCCTTTGCACCGGCCGGTTCGTCGGACCCGGCAGCACGGAGCCTGCTGGCGCTCACCAACCGGCGCAACGGCGGCCGGCCGTCCCGGACGGACGCGAGCTGTCCGGGCTGGTCACGATGCTGTCCGGGACGGCGCTGCCGCCCGCGTGGGTGGCGGCGACCACCCGGGGGGCCTTCGACAGCGTCGCCGGATCACGGCCGGGGCACGGCGGCGGGCACCGCGCGGTGCAGCAGCCGGCGCTGGACGGACTCCAGTGGGCCGGTCGGGAAGCGGCGCAGCCAGAGGCGGGCGCCGAGCACCAGGAGCAGGCAGACTCCCGCCCACAGGCCCATCACCCACCACGGGCCGCTGTCCCGCAGCCGCTCGGCGAGGCCGAGACCGATCCCGTAGCAGGCCAGCATGCAGATCAGGTTCTGTCCGACGTAGCAGGAGAGCGCGGTGCGGCCGACGGCGGTGAGGCTCCCGATGAGCGGCGGACGGGCGAAGCGGTCCAGGATCACACCGACCAGGCCCGCGTAGCCCAGGGCGAGGACGGGGGCGGCCACGTAGCGCTGGACCAGGAAGCCCTGCGATCCGGCCAGCGAGGCGGCCAGCGTGAGCGGGAGCCCGATGCCCAGACCCCAGGCCAGCAGCCGGCCGCGGATGCGCCGGCCCTCCTCGCCCGGAGCGAAGGCGCCCGCCCGGTGGAGGCGGACACCGAGGAGGAAGAGGACCGTCAGCAGGGCGAAGCTGAGCACCGGCTCTATCCGCAGGGCGAGGACGTTGGCCAGCCGGAAGGAGACCTGGTCGGCGTAGCTCCCGTGGGCGTAGAGGTCCACCACGGCGGCATCGGGACCCGACCCGGTCGCCGACGCCTCGTCGCCCAGCGCCAGGACGATGCTCCCGGCGGTCATCAGGACCAGGTGGAAGGCCACCGCCGACCGGAAGACGACCCGCCGCACCCGGTCGGAGGCGGCGAGCAGGCGAGCGACCAGCAGCGAGCACAGCGCGTACGCCATCAGGACGTCCCAGGCGAACACCAGCACGAAGTGCACCGTGCCCTCGGCCAGCAGGAACCACGCCCGGGGCCGGTAGCTCCCGGGCCAGGGCCGCCCGCGACGACGGGCGGAGTCGTACTGGATCGCCAGGCCCACCCCGAACAGCACGGTGAGCAGGGCGAGGAACTTGCCGTCCGCCGCGAGACGGAAGAACGTCTGCGCCGCCGACGCGAGCGAGGGGTCGTCCAAGAGGTCCCTCAACGTCGCACCGGACGTCGCACCGGTCAACGCGCCCCACTCGCCACCGGGCGCCGCGAAGATCCACACGTTGGTCATCAACGTGCCCAGGATCGCGACGCCCCTCAGCACATCGGGCAGGACGAGCCGGTCCGGACGAACCGTGACGGACGGGCGGGCCGGTACATGGTCGGACACCTGGAACACCTCTCAGCGGACGCCGACCTCATCGTGGCCGACACCGCCACCGCGGCACCTCGTGACCGGTGAGGACTGCGGTGTACATCGGCGGGCGTACTCGAACGCGCGTTTGTCCGCCGCAAGCACGAGACGTTCCCCTAGGGCAACCGACCTTTCCGCTCCGCGCATTGATGTTCCGTCAGGCCGCCCCGTCGGCCGGAGCCGCGGCTTCAGGGCGCCGGAGGACGCGGTTCCCGGTCCTCCGCCTCGCCGCCGGGCACCTCCTCGAACTCGATCACCAGTGAGCCCCGGCGGCGCATCCGGGAGCCGGGGGCGGGATCCTGGGCGGTGACCACCCAGACTCCGGGCCAGGTCAGTGCCCGGACCGGTGGCCCGTCGGGGTCGGCGGCGGCGATGACCACGCCGGCCTCCCAGGCGACTCTCCGCGCGTCGGTCACGATCAGCCCGACCACGTCGGGAACCGTCACCTCGTCGGCGGTGCTTGGTCCCATCCAGCTCATGTCGCCCTCCCCTGGGTACACCATCTCGTCGATCCCCGGCAGGGGGAAGACCCCGGGCCGGCCCGGTGGGTGGATGCGGCGGATGCGGTCACGGCACCGGGCCCCTCTCATGGGTCGGGTCGACGTGACGACCGGCATCCGGACTCCTGGGCCGCTCCGGGCCGTTGGGGGTGCCGAACGGCAGGGTGCGGAGGCGGAACGAGCACCGAAAACCCTGCCGATCGGCACATGTGGGCAGGGGGGTGCGGAGAGCAGGATCAAAGGCGTCAGAACGACGGCCACCCGGGCCGTCGGGAGGGAGGGAAGCCACCGTGATCCGCACTCGCACCCCCAGTCGTGCCGCCGCCCGCGCCATCCGGGCCGCCGTCGCCGGGGGGCTGGTCCTGGCGGCGTTCGCGGGCGTCGCCCCGGCCTCCGCCAACGGCGCGGCCCCCGCCGACGCCGCGACCGTCGGCACCGCAGCCGTCGGCGCCACAGCCGTCGACACCGCGAAGGCCGACGGTGCCGCGGCCGACCAGCGGGGCGGGAAGCCCGGGCGTCCGGCGAGCGTCAGCGGGACCGGCCGGATCTCGTACGCCTTCTCCCCGGACGACGAGATCTGGTTCACCGTCGATGCCCGGGCGGATCCCTACACCCGGCCCGTCCCGGGCACCGGTGCGGCGGACGGACTGCCCACCGATGCCCGGGGCACGATCCGCTTCTCCCACCGCGAAGCCCGCACCGGGAAGGTGTACAGCACGGTGGGCGAGGTGGACTGCCTGAGCACCGGCGGCCCGGTCGCCACGCTGACCGCCATGGTCTCCACGCCGGACACCGGCGGTGGCAAGGCGCGGATCGGCCTGAGCATCCTCCAGGGCGACGGACGGGAGGGCGGTCGCCTCGGATTCTCCTGGGGTGTCGCCAACCTCGACGTCGGGGAGGACGGGCAGGCCTACCAGCCGGTGGTGGGCACCTGCATGGCCCCGGCCCCGTTCGCGCCGGTGATACGCGGCGGCTTCGACGTCCACCACACCGAGTTGCAGCCCCGGAAGCCGTCCGGCCGGTAGCGGCACCGTGAGGCCCTCGGTCCCACCCTCTCGGGGGAGGGGTGGGACCGGGTTCGGGCCGGAGGGTCCGGAGAGGTCAGCGACGAGGGGTGTCCACGCGTGCCGTGGCGAGGTCGGCGAGGATCCGGTCCACGGTCTGGTCGGGTGTCTGATGCGAGGTGTCCAACCAGAGCCCCTTGCGCGGGGTGCTACGGCGCAGGGCCTCGTCGAGGGCCGCGACCGTCCAGGGGCCTCCGTAGCCTTGCTTGCGGCGGCCGGCCTCCCGTTGCGCGACCTCGTCCGGGGCCGGCGCGAGGACGACGAGGTAGAGCGGTTCGGCGGTCACCGAGTCGAGGTAGGCGTCGAGGTGCTCGCCCAGCACGACGTCCTGGACGACGACGGTCCAGCCTGCTTCCGCGTAGAGGTCCGCAACCGCAGCGGAAGCCCGGTACCGCAGACGCAGCTGCGCCGTCGCCTCGGCGGACGGCTGCGGCGTGAACTCCTCGCGCCCGGACACGATCATGCGCCGGAAGCCGTCGCCACGGAGGTGGACGGATCGCGGGAGCCGCTCGGCGAGCAGTTGCGCGACGGTGGACTTTCCGGCAGCCATGACCCCGGTGATCAGCACCACCGCGGAACCGAGCTCCTGCACTTCCTCCCCCTGACCTGGCCGACCTGGGTGACAAGGGCCTTGATAGCACGAGACGTTGTCAGTCCTTCAACTGGAACTGAGCGACGTACTCGGCGAACGGCGGGATTCCGACCTCTGCGCGACGTGCGTCCATGCGCTCGGGTTCCTCGCAGGGCCACGGGACCGGTGAGCCGTCCTTCACTCCGGCGATCTGCGTGCCGTAGATCTGCCTCCTCCCTTCGTTCACCAGGGTGCGGTCCCGCAGGAAGGCAAGATCGCGCGGGCTGGCGGCGCCGTCGGCCACGGCCCGCTCCATCAACCGCAGCGCGCGCCGCTGGACGTCGAGCTGCCGGTCGGCGTGTTGCGCAATCAGCCACGCGGCCCGGGCGGCGTCCTCACCGACGAGTTCCACGGTCGGCCAGCCGATTGCGTCCATGATCTCGCCGAGCCGGTCGGCATGCTGCGCGGTCAAGCGCCGCCATGCCAACTGCTCCGCCGGGTCGTCGCTGTTCGCATGCCGCGCCGCCTCGTGATCTGCCGCAACCATCACGCTGAGCTCCGCAGCCACCGCGGCAAGGTCGGATGTCATCCCTACTCCAAGTCAGTTCGAAGTCATCGCCGGCCATCCGCCACCCTAGGTGTGCAAACCACGACAAAATCTCCTCCGGGAGAACGGTGACAGGCACGTCCGGGCCTTGGGATACTTGATCCATCACCGCGCTGTGAGTACGACCTCGTCGCGTTCGGCCACCGCGACGGAGGCGGACGCGCGGTCGTGATCGGCCGGCGCCCTGGCACATAACGTCGGCCTGCCCCCGGCGGTCCCGCACCACAGCCGACAGCCGGCAGCTGTACGGCTCCCGCCGCGGCTGGCTTCGGCGCGATCTCGCCATCGAAGGTCATTTTCCAGCCTGATGCGCACTGTCCATCGTCAGGAACCCCATCTGGCTTCAGAACTGGTGCAAGATCATCTCATCTGACATGTGAAATTTCACATGTCAGATGAGATTCACCGCCCGGCAATGCGCCGGGCACTACCACGTCAACAAGGAGCAGCTCCCGATGAACCGTTCCCTGAAGGGCCTGACCGTGATCGCGGCGGGCATGGCCACCGCCGCGCTGATGGCCGCTCCGGCCCAGGCCGCCACCACCGGTACCGCCACCACGACCGCGACCTTCGAGACCTGTAGCCCGTGGTCGCTGCAGAGCGGTCTCCAGACCCAGGTCTGTGCCTCCGTCAACGGCACTAACGTCCAGTTCCTCGGCCGCATCGCCCTGGCCGGCCCGCCGTCCCCCGGCTACCCGCCGCAGCCCCAGGACCTCATCACCACCCTCTCCGGCCAGGTCGTCGGCGGCGCCTCGCTCGGCACCGTCAACCAGGGCGTGAACTTCCTCGCCAGCACGGTCACCGTCAACGGCCCGAGCGCCACCGTGCCGTGCAACAACGTCGTCAGCGGCACCTTCAGCGTGTCCAAGTTCGGCTGGTACCCGTCCCCGGTCACCGTCAGCACCCCGATCCCCTGCTGACCTGAGCACCGACCGGTGATCACCGGGCTCCGCGGAACCCGTCCGCGGAGCCCGGCGGCCACCACACAGCGCGGCGGCGGGG
>NZ_JBHVER010000114.1:0-25187 GCF_042802195.1 Kitasatospora sp. NPDC057500
CCCGGGGGTGGACCGGCCCTCCTCGTCGTCCTCGAAGGGTCCCGGCAGCCGTCCTAGCGGCGTCGCTCGCGGGCGGCGGTCAGTCGGCCCCGGACGGCGGCATGGACCTCGGCCTCCTCGGCCGGGTCGGCGGCGAGGCGGCGCAGGCGCTCCAGCACGCGGGCGTCGCCGGTGGTGGCGACGTGCCTCGCGGCGAGCTCCCGGGTGGACTCCTCGCAGTCCCAGAGGCACTCGACGGCCGGCCCCTCGGGGAAGTGCACGTCGGTCGCGGCGAGCGCCCGGGCGGCCCGGCCGCGCAGGTCCGAGGAGACCGCCTCCCCGTAGATGTGGCGCAGGACCGGGACGGCCCCGGTGGCGGCCAGCCGCCCCGCGCCGTCGACCAGCGTCCCGAGTCCGGAGTCGGCGCCGGACACGCCGTGCAGCGAGACCCAGCGGCGCAGCCCGGCCACCACCAGCGGGCCGTCGGCGGGCTCGCCCGCGTCGGCCAGCAGCCGCACGGCGGCCTCGCCGAGGGCGCTGTCGGCGCCGCCGGTGGCCGGGTCGGCCCAGCGGCGGGCCCGGGCCAGCGCCTCCGGACCGCGCATCCGGCCGAGCAGTTCCAGGGCGAACCGGACCATCCGGTCGTCCACCTCGGCGGCGGCCGCCTCGATCAGGTCGGCCGCGGCCGGGTCGCGCTGGTCCACGAGGTAGCGCATGGCGGCCCGGCGGGCGCCGGGCAGTCCGGTGCCGGCCGCCTCCAGGACGGCGGGGCGGTCCTCGGGGCGGACCACGGCGGCCAGGCAGCGGGCGGCCGCGGCGGCACGGCGGTCCACCGCGTCGGGGCGGGCCGGGGAGCCGGCGTCGCGGGACGCCTCGGGGCGGGCCGGGCCGCCGGCGAAGGCGTCGGCACCGAGGCCGCCGAGCTCGCCCTGGTCGGCCCAGGCGAGGACGTCGGCGGTGGACCAGCCGGGGGTGACGCCGCTGCGGTTCACCTGGCGCTGCCACAGGTCGAAGGGGGACTGCTCGCCGGCCGCCGCGACTCTGGGGTGGTAGGCCGCCCAGAGCCGCCAGGGCCTGGGCTCGTAGGCGCCCCGGATGGTCTCGCGCAGCTCGGCGTCGCCCTCGGGGCCCGGCGGGAAGTGGTCCAGCACGGCGGTGCCGAGCAGCAGCAGGCCGCGGTCGTCGTCGCGCAGCGCGAGCTCGTCCAGCGCCCAGGCCCAGTTGGTACCGGTGGCGGCGTACTCGCGGAGCATGAGGAGGGCGTCCCGGCGGCCGTACGCGGCGAGGTGGCCGAGGACGGAGAGCGCGAGGCCGGTGCGGGCCTCGTCCTCGTCGAGGAGGTCCTCCGGGGAGTGGAGGTGGTCCTCGATGCCGTCGAGCGGCGCCTCGAGCTCCATGTAGAGGCGCGCGTAGTAGAGGGAGCGGTTCTCGACCTGCCAGTCGGCTCGCGGGTCCCTGGTGACGCACTCCTCCAGCGCGGCGATGGCCTCGGTGCGGTCGGCGGCCAGCGCATGGAGCTGCCCGTCACCGCGACCTCGCTGCAGGAGGCCGAGGAGGCTGGCACTGGGTGCTATCACTGGCTCGAACATGAGGTCAGCATCCGTTGCGGCGGTCGTAGTGGCAACGGGATTTCCGTCGCCGGGGTCTCTGGTCGGTACTGCGGTGGGCGCCCGGGCGCCGGAATCACCGAAGGTTACCGCTTCGGACAGCCCGTCGCACACAGGGCGACCGACCCTTTGTGCGCACTGGCATATGCCCGGTGGACTTTGTCTGCGTTCTGTCCAAATCGCCGACGGGTACCGGACCGCTGTGCGACAGTCGTTCCCACACCCGTCGGCCGACCGCCGTTGAACGGATGAGCGGACATGCCATGCCCATGACATCGAAGCCCGGCCGAGACCCGGTCGCCGCGGCCGAGTGGGATCTGCGCACCGACGCCGTGCGCTGGTCCGCAGAGGCCTTCCGGCTGCTCGGCTGCGACCCCGGCCGGGGCCCGCTCAGCCTCGACCGGCTGCCCGACCGGCTGAGCGAGGCGGACCGGCCGCAGCTGCGCCGGATGATGACCGACGCACTGGTGCACGGCCGGTACGCCGTCGGCACCCTCCAGGTCCGCCGGCCGGGCGGCGGGCACGGCATGGTGGAGTGCGCCGGCGAGCCCGTCCTGGGCACCGACGGCACCGTCACCGCACTGCGCCTGCTGCTGCGCCCGGCGAACCCCGGTTAGGCCCCCGGCCCGGGCGGACCTCAGACCGGCTGCGGCCGGTACTGGTACTTCGCCCCCACCGCCCTCAGCTCCCGGCCCAGCTCGTCCCGCAGCTCGTCCACCACCGGCACCCCCCGGTAGCGCGCGGTCAGCCGGTACATCTCCCGCAGCCGGTCCCACGTCCGGAGCGAGGAGTTCTGCCCGATCAGGCCCAGCGCCATCTTGACCTGGGTCTCCGCCGCGTCCGGCTCCCCGGTCAGCCAGTGCACCGAGGCCAGCGTGATCCGGTCGAACAGCGCCGAGCGCAGCTGGCCGGTCCCCTCCCGCAGCCGGATCACCCGCTCGGCGTGCCGGCGGGCCTGCCCGGCGGCCGACAGGTCGTGCTCGGCGAGCGTGCGCAGCACCAGCGCCTGCATCCCGCGCAGCTCCGCCTCGTCGAACACCTGCATCCAGGACGGCGGCGGACCGTCCGGCTCCTCCGCGAAGAGGTCCTCCGCCTCGCCCAGCAGCCGCCAGGTCGCCTGCGACTGCCCGATCGACGCGTGCGCCCACGCCTCGACGGTGTTCAGCATCGCCCGCGTCCTCGGCAGCATCCGTCCGCCGCTCGCCCGCGCCGCGGCCATCAGGTCGATCGCGTCGTCGGCCCGCCCGAGGTGCACCATCTGGCGCGCCGCCCGGGAGATCGCCTCCCCCGCGCGCGGCCGGTCCCCGGCCTCCTTCGCCGCCTCGGCGGCCAGCATGAAGTACTTCTGCGCGGTCGGCTCCAGCCCCACGTCGTGCGACATCCAGCCCGCCAGCACCGCGAGGTTGGCCGCGACCAGCCACAACCGCTGCTCCACCGACGGACTGTGCCGGTGCGTCAGCAGGCCTCCCACCTCGTTGAGTTGACCGACCACCGCCTTGCGCTGGAGGCCGCCGCCGCGGGCCGCGTCCCAGGCCCGGAACACCTGCACCGAGCGCTCCAGCGCCTCCACCTCGTCGAGCCCGACCGGGCCCGCGTCGTACAGGTCCACCACCGGCCGGACACCGCCCTGGGTGACCACCGGCCTCGGCCCGGGCGCCGAGGCCGCGTACGCGACCGCGTCCCCGCCCAGCCAGCCCTTCAACGAATCGGCGATGACCGCCCCGGCCGTGAGCGCGGCACCCGCGCCCACCAATCCACGTCGGTTCAGCATGAGGTCCATTCCCGTGAACTCGGTGAGGACCGCGGCCGTCCGATCCGGCTCCCATGACGACGTGGTGGCGGACTGCGCCGCTCCGGTCCTGGTGGGCCGGTGTCGTTCCAGACCGAGGTCCTCAGTGGTGACGACACGGCCGAGCCGCTCCGTGAACACGGCTGCCAGTACCCTCGGCACCGGATCGCGCGGGATCTCCCCCTGCTCGATCCACCGCCGCACCCGCGAGGTGTCGGTGGACAGCTGCTGCTGCCCCATCGCGGCACCACGCCTGTTGACCAGCCGCGCCAGCTCGCCCTTCGACCATCCGGTCAGGACGAACAGATCGGCGAGTCGGGTGTTGGGTCCCCTGCTCACGTGAAGCCCCCAGGTTCCTCGGCTGATCCGAGGCTAGAGGTTCCGTCACGTACCCGGCGAGCATTCGCCAGGCTTCGCCAGGGTCCGCCACATTACCAACCACCGTCATCCGGGTGTGATGTAGAGGTGCGCCACCTCGCCCCCGGGTCGGAGGGCGTCCCAGGCCGGTTCGGGGCTTCCCCCGCGCGGGTCGCGGGGCGTCCCCGGTCCTCACCCGAGGGGGTGGCGCGGCCGGGTGGCGCGGGGGCGCCGGGCACGGCCACGGCAGAACCGGCCATCCGCATTCCCCAGGGTGCGGACGGCCGGTCCACCGCCGCAGCACGGGGTTCCGGCCCCGGCGTCCGTGCCCGGCGCCCGCGCACCACCCGCCGGACCGACCAGGGCCCCGCCGCCGGACCAGGAACCCGGCGGCACCGGCCCGACCCCGCCCCCGCGGGGCGCATCCGAGACGGACCAGGAAGGGACCTCCCTCACCCCATGTACTCCTCAGCGACCTCCCCGACGCCGACCGCGCCCCGGACCGCGCTGCGCCCCCCCACCGCAGCCGCCGGCCGTCCCGGCCCGAAGCAGGTCCCGCCGCCGTCCCGGCCGCCCGCCCCCCGCGGCGCCGCCGACGGCCGGCCCGCGGACCCCCGGGGCCAGGCCGCCCGGACCGCGCTGGGGCTCCGCTCGCCCGAGACCGCCGCCCCGGCCGGCCCCCGCCTCCCCGGGGCCCGGATCCCCGCCGTCCGCCCGGGCGACGGCCGGCTGCTGCGGCCCCCGACCCGGCCGGGCCAGCCCGCGGCGCAGGAGCGGATCGACCCCTCGGCGCTCCAGACGCCGTCCGTCCGGGCCGCGCTCGCGGGCGTCTCGCGGATATGTCCCGCGTTCACCCCGCGCCAGGTGCTGCGCGAGGGGAGCCGCCACATCCTGGTGGCGGGCACCATCGGCCGGGCGCCGGTGGTCGCCAAGTGCCTCGCCCCGCAGGCGGTCCGGAGCGAGTACTTCGAACAGCTGGTGGCCGATTTCCACCACGAGGTCGCCGTCTACCGGGCCTTCGTCCGGCACCGCCCGCCGGTGCGGCTGCCCCGGCTGGTGGCCGCCGACCACGACCGCTGCGTGCTCGTCATGGAGCGGGTGCCCGGCCGGCCGGCCGCGCGGGAGCGCCACCCCGCCAACGCGCCGACCCCGGGCGAGGTACGGGCGCTGCTCACCGCCGTCCGCACGCTCAACCTGTGGCGGCCGCCGACCGACGTCTTCCAGCCCCGGCTGGACTACCAGTTGGAGATCGCCCGCTACCACTCGGTGGGCCAGCTCACCGACCGGGACGCCGGGGACCTGCGCGGCCTGCTGCACGGCCTCGGGCACGCCCCGCTCCAGCTCTGCCACGGCGACGCGCTGCTCAGCAACATGCTGCTGGCACCGTCGGGGCCGGTGCTGGTCGACTGGGAGCAGGCCGGCTGGTACCTGCCCGGCTACGACCTGGCGGTGCTCTGGAGCGTGCTGTCCGGGGACACCGCGGCCCGTCGGCAGATCAGCCAACTCGCCCAGAGCGGCGGCACCCTGGCCCGGGACGCGTTCCTGGTGAACCTGGTGCTGGTGCTGATGCGCGAGATCCGGCTGTACGACGTGCCGGGCGCCGGCGAGGAGCAGCGGATCATGATCCGCCGGCTGTACGACGACGCCGCGCTGGCCCGCCGCGCGGTCCGGGCCGCCGTCGGGACGCGGTGAGGCCCTCCGGGGGCCGGCGCCCGGTCAGGGCCGGGCGCCGCGTTCCAGGGCGGCCCGGCCCGCGGCCTCCAGGACGGCCTCGTCGGGCGCCAGGTGGACCCGGCTGCTGAGCACGTCCCGCAGGTAGCGCTCCAGCGGGTGACGGCGGCTCAGTCCCGGGTTGCCGGTGAGCGAGACGGCCTGCTGGACGGCGGCTATCGCCGCCCGGGTGGCCAGCAGATGGGCCGGGCCGGTGCGGGCGACCGCGTCCGGCTCGGCCCGGTCGACGCGGGGGGCGAGCCCGTGCACCAGTTCCTCGGCGCCGATCAGCTGGGTCTCGATCTCGCCCAGCGCGCCGCGGTAGCGGGGCAGGCTGCCGAGCGGCTCGGTGAGATTGGCCGGAGTTCGCTGGTGCAGGAAGCGGACCAGCCAGTCCTGGGCCGAGCGGGCGACCCCGACGGCCACCGCGGAGAGCGCCAGATCGTGCCAGGCCCGGGCCAGTTCGGCCGCCGGGACGGCCCCGGTGGCGTCCGGCGCGGCAGCGGCGGCGGAGCGCGCGGCGGCGCCGGACGCGCCCCTTCCGGCACCGCCCTTGGACGGGTTCAGGCCGAGTGCGAGCTCGGCGGGCACCCGCACCCCGTCCAGCACCACGTCGTGGCTGGCGCTGGCCCGCAGGCCGAGCTGGTCCCAGGTCGGGTCGACTTCCAGGCCCTCGCTCTCGCCGCGCACCAGGAACGTCCCGGTCCGGGGCTCCGGCTCGTCGGTCCGGGCGGTCACCGCCATCCAGGCGAGCGCCTCGGCGCCGGTGCAGTACGTCTTGCGGCCGGTGAGCCGCCAGCCCGTGCCGTCCCACCGGGCCACCGTGGCCGGCGGCTCGCCGCTGCGGGCGCCGGGCTCCACCCGCAGGGTGTTGACCAGGGCCGGGCCGCGCCGGGACTCGGTGAGCAGCCGCCGGTAGCCGGCCGTCGGCCAGTTCGCCGTCCGCGCCTGTTCGGCGTGCTGGAGCAGGGTGAACGCGGTGACCACGGCCACCGAGGCGTCCCCGCGCCCGAGTTGGGACAGGACCTGGACGGTGTCGGCGAGCGTGCCGCCGGGCCCGCCGTAGCGCCGGTCGACGGTCAGGGTGAGCAGTCCGGCCTCGTGCACGGCCTCGATGCCCTGGTACGGGAAGGTCGCGTCGCGGTCGTGCTCCTCGGCCCGGGCGGCCAGCAGGTCGACGACCCTGGGCAGCCCGGCGAGGGCGGCCTCGACGGGGGACGGGGCGGCGGACGGCTGGTCGGCAGCAATGGTGCTCATCGGGCAGGTGCCTCCGGGCGGCAGCGTGGGCTCAGACTCCTCGACACGCCGGGACGGGCGCGCGGTACCGGTGGGCGACCCCGGAGACCGGCGGAACGCCCGCCCCCGGAACCCGGGTTCAGCGGAACGCCCGCCTCCGGACCGGCGACGGCTGCTCGGCCGGCCGCCCGCCGCCTCGGGGACGGATCCCCCTCAGTGGCCCGGACACACCGCGCTGGCGGTGCGCCGCAGGTCGAGGTAGCTGCGACGGGTCAGCAGCGGGAGACGGCACGACATGTCCGCGACTTTACGAAGCCGTGATCGAGGCCGTCAAGCAGCGCCCGAAGCCCGGACGAGTGGGGTGGCGGGAGCGGCCCGAGCAGCGGAACGGGAAGCGGAATCCTGCCCTCCGGGGCAGTTCTCCGACGCCCGGTCAGCCCTGCTGGAACATGTCCGCGGGCAGCGGCTTGAGCAGCTGGTAGAGGTCGTCCGAAATCGGTCGGTCCCAGGAGGCGATGGTGACCTGCACGCCGTCACTCCGGCCGAACTGGGCACAGAAGACCCGGCCCTCGCTGACCTTGACCTTCTTCACGATCAGCAGGTCGTCCCCGAGCATGACCGGGAAGTCCTCCGCCGAGACGAACTCGACCGGTTCCTCGTCCCCCAGCGCGGCGAGCAGCTGGCGCACCTCGAAGGGCACGCTGTCGCCGGTGTCCCGGGCCGGCGAACCCTCGGGGAGGTTGCCGATGAACATCGCCGGGCCCCTGCCGCCGAACAGGTCGTAGCGCAGGAAAATCCCCTGGCAGGAGCCGTCCGAGCCGGTCATCATGGCCGCACCGAAGTCGCCGGGCCAGTCGCCCGGGTCCATGGCGAGCACGTCGAAGTCCGGGCCGGTGGGCTGACCGGAGCGACGGCGGAGAAAAGACATGGGAACATCGTACGTGCCCGGCACACCACGCTCGCGGGGTGGGTGGGGCACCGGACGGAGATCCACGCTCAGAGACCAATGTTGACTCTGAGCAACCGTCCGGGCTACGTTCGGTTCAGCACGACAGCCGTTCTGGGTTTCACCCTTCGGGGGGACGGCATGTCGCAACGCGGCCCTACACGCGTTTCCCTCACTGTGCACACCGTCGTGCCGATCCGCCGAGCACCCAGCTTCGACGTCGCACACCGCACAGCACACAAGCCAACAGTTCCATGCACCAAAGAGCAAGGTCCGCGGGGCCCCGGCCCGTCGCTCCCGCGGATCTGCTCGGGACGCCGCCGCGTGGGGGCGTGCGGGTCCCGAGCAACGGCACCGACGCCCGAGTCGCTCTCGGGCCCGGAGCCATCCTCCCGGCGACTGCCGGCCCCTCGTGGGCCGGGACCGGCCGACGCACCCCCGGTGCGCAGGGGATGACTGGGAGGAGACTCGGCAGCGCTGCCGGGTTGCACAGCAGGCGCCGTGTCTGGCCGCGTGGGGGCGGTGGGCACGGCGTCTGCCTGTGCTCATACTCTGAGCTGCGTTTGTCCAGCAGTCAACAGAAATTATGACGGGGCACGCTCAAATGTGATCGGAATGATGACCCCCGGAGACCTTCGGGTGCGGCCGGACGCCCCGCGGGACGTCCGGCCGGATCCGGTCAGGTGAGGTCGAACTCGCCGTCCCGCGCGCCGAGCACGAAGGCCCGCCACTCCCCGGGCGTGAAGACCAGGACCGGGCCGTCCTCCTGACGGCCGTCCCGCATGCCGATGTAGCCGTCCACGAAGGCGATCTGGACGTCGCCCACGCCCTGGCTGCTGCAGAGCCAGGTCGCCCCGGTGAAGTCCACCTTCGGCTTCCCGTTCGCGCCGAACTCCGCCGCTCCCGACGACTCGACCCCGACCGACTCCACCCCGGTCCCGCTGTTGGCTGCCACTGCTGGTCTCTCCTCCCGACGGCCTGAACGGCCTCAGCCTAGTCACCCGCACGGCCCCGGTCAGCGGGATCGGGAGGACTCCCCCGACCGGGTCCGACGGCCCCTCAGCGGCTCCGGGCCGCCCCGCCGGGCGCGTGTCCCGCGCGGGCGGGCGGCGGGCGAACTGCCAGAGTGTGGGGAACCCCCACCGGGCCCCACCGGGCCCCCGACCGAGCGCCCGAGGAGCAGCCGATGAGCCGCCGGGACGGCACCCGCGCCGATGTCATCCCCATCTCCGACGCCCCCTCGGCCCACCCCCCGGCGCCCCGCACCCCGGCCCCGCTGCCCCGGCCCGCCCCCGGCCGGCCGCCCGCGCACGGCCGGGTCGGCGTGGTGCTGGTCTCGCACAGCCAGGAACTCGCCACCGCGGTGCGCGCCCTCGCCCTCGCGCTGACCGGCGACGGCTCCCCCACCCCGGTGGCCGCGACCGGCGGGGACCTGGTGGCCGGCCCCGGGATCAGCGCCGTCCTGGTCGCCGCCGCCACCCGGCGGGTCGACCAGGGCCACGGCGTGGTCGTCCTGGCCGACCTCGGCGGCGCGGTGACCACCGTCCGCGCGCTGCTCGCCGACGCCGACGAGCACGGCCTGCCGTTCCCGGTCCGGTTCGCCAACGCCCCGTTCGTCGAGGGCGCGGTGGCCGCGGTCGCCACCGCCACGGCCGGCGGCGACCTCGCGGCGGTGCTGGACGCCGCCGAGGAGGCGTACCGCCAGCCCAAGGGCTGAGCGGCCCGCGACGCGGCCGTCCCGTCCGCTTCCGGCCGTTCTCGGGGTTCCGCCACACCGCCGGTGACCGCGCGGCTACCATCGGCGCAGGGCCGGCCGAGGGGCCGCCCGGTCGTGAGGGGGGATCCTCAGCCATGCGCGTGGTCGTCACCGGCGGAGCCGGATTCATCGGGGCCAATCTGGTCCGGGCCCTGCTGGCCCGGCCCGAGGTGGACCAGGTCCGGGTCGTGGACGACCTCTCCACCGGGAACAAGGCCAACCTGTCCGGCACCGACGCGGTGCTCCACGAGGGCACGATCCTCGACCCGGCGCTGCTGGACGAGGCCTTCGCCGGCGCCGACGCCGTGGTCCACCTCGCCGCGCTGCCCTCGGTGCCCCGCTCGGTCGCCGACCCGCTGGCCAGCCACCACGCCAACGCCACCGGCACCCTGGAGGTGCTGGAGGCGGCCCGCCGCGCCGGGGGCCTGTACGTGGCCGCCGCGTCCTCCTCCTCGGTCTACGGCGCCAACCGCGAGCTGCCCAAGCGGGAGACCATGCGCACCGCGCCGATGAGCCCCTACGCGGTCAGCAAGCTCGCCACCGAGTCCTACCTGGCCGCCTACCACCACTGCTACGGGCTGGGCGTGCTCCCGCTGCGGTTCTTCAACGTCTTCGGCCCGCTGCAGCCCGCCGGGCACGCCTACGCCGCCGTCGTCCCGGCCTTCCTGGACGCCGCGCTGGCCGGGCGGCCGGTGACCGTGCACGGGGACGGCGGGCAGAGCCGGGACTTCACCTTCGTCGGCACCGTCACGCAGGTGATCACCGAGGCGGTGCTGCGCCGGGCGGTGCACGCCGACCCGGTGAACCTGGCGTTCGGCACCCGCACCTCGCTGCTGGAGCTGATCGGCGAGCTGGAGACGGTGCTGGGCCACCCCGTCGAGGTGGCGCACGTCGACCCGCGGCCCGGCGACGTCCGGGACTCGCAGGCCGACAACGCGCGGCTGCGGGAGCTGTTCCCGGACGTCCGGCCGGTACCGCTGCGCGAGGGGCTGGAGCGGACCGCGGACTGGTTCCGCGGCCTCTAGGCCCGCTCTTTCGGATCACGCCGGGCGGCGGCCGCCGGTCAGGGGAGCAGCGCGCCGTTCCACTCGAAGACGGCCTCGGCCCGGCCGGCCACCGCCCGGTGGATCCAGGCGAGTTCCTTCTCCGCCATCGGCGGCAGCGCGTCCAGGGCGTACCAGCCGACGGCGAGGGTCTCGTCCTCGTCCAGCCGGATCTCGCCGCCCGCCGGGCGGCAGCGGAAGACGAGTTCCAGGTACTGCGTCATGTCGCCGTTGGGGTAGGTGACCTCCGGCGAGACGGTGACGGTCACCAGCCGCTCCGGGACGGCGACCACGCCGCTCTCCTCCAGGCACTCGCGGACCGCGCCGTCGGCGGGCTGCTCGCCCGGGTCGAGGATGCCGCCGGGCGGGGTCCAGCAGCCGTCGTCGGAGCGCTGGACGAGCAGCACCCGGCCGTCGTCGTCCAGGACGACCGCGACGACGGCGCTGAGCCAGAGCATGCGGGGGCCGACCACGGCGCGGAGGTCGGCGAGGAACTCGGGAATGGCCATGGCCCGCACCCTATCCGGGCGCGGGCCGGGCACCGTCGGGGTCGGCCGCGGCCCGCTCAGTCCGTGGCCGGCCGGTCCTTGCGCAGCGGGCGGGCCGGGGAGCCGACCACCACCTCGCCGGGCGGCACGTCCCCGGTCACCACGGCGGCGGCGCCCACGAAGGCGTCCTCGCCGACCTTGCGGCCTTGCAGGACCACCGCGTTGGAGCCGACGGTGGCGCCGTCCGCCAGCAGCACCGCGCCCGAGACGTTCCCTCCCGGAAGAACCGTCACCCGCTCGCCGAGCACCGCGTCGTGCCCGACCGTCGCGTTGTACTGGACCTGGCTGTGCGCGCCGAGCCGGACGCTGCTGGACACGTAGGCGCCGCCCATCACCAGGCAGCCGGGCCCGAGCACGGTGTCCGGGGCGATCAGCGCCCGGGGGTGGACGAGGGTGGCCGGCTCGCCGCCCAGGCCGTCCAGCAGGGCGGCGAGCCGCCGCCGGACGGCCGGGTCGGCGATCCCGATCAGGTAGCGGGCGCCGGCTTCGAACTCGGCGGGCCTGCGGACGGGCAGGCCGCGGACGCTGCTGTACGGGGCGTCGTCGAGGAAGCCCGCGACCGGGACGCCGGCCGCGAGCGCGGTGTCCAGCACCTCGCGGCCGAGGCCCCCGGCGCCGGCGATCCAGAGCCCGCGAGGGGCGGTTGCGGAGGTCACGGGGCCATCCTGCCCGGTCCGGTGGTCAGGACGCCTCCTCGACGGCCGCGTGCACCGGCGCCGGGCGCACCGGCGGGGCCGGCCGGGGCGCGGTGCGGTTCGCGGTGCTCTGCCGGGGTGCCGTGCCCTGCCGGGGCAGGTTGATCACGGCGGGCGGCGGCTCGTTCCCGGCCGCGGGCACCGGCACGGCCGTGTCGGCGGGCTCGGTGGGCGCCGGGAAGCCCGGGTTGACGCCCCCGGCCGCGGTGATCCCGGCCGGGCGCAGCAGTACCTTGACGGTCAGCAGCAGGATCCGCAGGTCGAGTGCGAGCGAACGGTTGCGCACGTACCAGAGGTCGAGTTCGATCCGCTCGGGCCAGGTGATGGAGTTGCGCCCCCGCACCTGCGCCCAGCCGGTGAGGCCGGGGCGGACGTCGAGCCGGCCGCGCTGCCGGCGGGAGTAGTGGACGACCTGCTCGGGCAGCGTGGGCCGGGGCCCGATCACGCCCATCTCGCCGCGCGCGACGTTCCACAGCTGCGGCAGCTCGTCCAGGCTGGTCCTGCGCAGCAGTTCCCCGAGCCGGGTGATCCGGGGAGCGTCCGGCTCCTCGGGGAAACGCCTGTCCCGCATGGTGCGGAACTTGAGGATCTCGAACTCCTTGCCGTGCAGTCCCGTCCGGGTCTGCCGGAAGAGCACCGGTCCGCCCATCGTGCAGCGGATCAGCAGGGCGATCACCAGACCGAGCGGAATCGCGACGATCCCGGTCAGGACGGTGATCGCGAGGTCCCCCCCTCGCTTCATGACGGTCCTTCCCCCTGATGCGGTGTGTGGTCGTGGGTGGGCTCAGCCGACCGCCCAGGGCAGTCCCTTGGCGCGGGCGACGGCCGCGTAGGTGGCCAGCGAGACGGCGGCGACCGCGCGCTGGTCGAACCGCGCCGTGGCGCGGCGGCGGGCCGCGGCGCCGAGGCGCTCGCGCAGGCCGGGCTCGGTGAGGAGCCGGTCCAGCGCGTGGGTGAGGGCCCGGGCGTCGCCGGGCGGGGCGAGGAGCAGGTGCTCGTCGTGGGTGCCGATCTCGCGGCAGCCGCGGATGTCGCTGAGCACCATCGGCAGGCCGCCGGCGGCGGCCTCCATGGCGGAGCGGGAGAACCCCTCCCGGTAGGAGGGGAGCACGAAGACGTCCAGGGCCGCGTAGACGGCGGGCATGTCGCCGCGCGGGCCGGGGAAGGCGACGCCGGACTCGGCGCCGTGGGCGTCCGGCTTGTCCGGGTCGTCCGGGCCGATCCAGACGAACCGGGCCTTGCCGGCCAGCGCCCGGGCCGCCTCGGCGTACTCGCGGATGCCCTTCTCGGCGACCCGCCGCCCGACCCCGCCGACCAGCAGCTCGTCCGGCCCGACGCCGAGCTCGGCGCGCAGCCCGGCACGCAGCCGGGCGCGCTCGCCCGGGTCGGTGGCGAAGCGGGTGAGGTCCACGCCGTTGCCGACCACCCGCGAGCGGCGGGCCGGGACGGCTCGGGCCAGGGTGCGGCGGTCCTCGCCGTTCTGGTACAGCTCGGCGTGCGAGAAGCGGGCCGCGAAGGCCTCGGCGCCCAGGACGAACGCCCGCTTGGCGAGCGGGTCGTGGGCCTGCGCCCAGAGTCCGTGGCAGGTGTTCACCACGACCGGGACGCGGGCGAGGCGGCCGAGGACCCGGCCGAGCACGCCGGTCTTGGGGTTGTGGGTGTGCAGCACGTCCGGGCGGATCCGGCGCAGCACGGCGAGCAGTTCGCGGGCGGCGGCGGCGTCGGCGCGCGGCTCCCAGGCCCGGGTGAGGGTGTGCAGCGGCTCGTGGCGCACCCCGATCGCGGTCAGCTCGGGGACGTACGGGCCCGGCGCGCTGATCCCGTAGGTCTCGAAGCCGGCCTCCAGGTCGACCTTCAGCTCGGTGGCGAGCAGCAGTTGGAGGCTCATGTCGACGGTGGTGAGGTGGGCGACGCGCAGCGGACGGCCGCCGGGGCCGCGCAGGCGGCGCGGGATCCGGTCCTCAGGCACGGGCGCCCACCGCCTTCGCGGTGGCGACGATCCGGGCGTAGGCGAGTTCGGGGATCAGCCGGCCGTACAGCTTGGCGCGGAAGAAGTCGATCGGGTCGGTGCGGCGGACCGGCACCCGGCGCAGCCGGACCGGGTCCACGCCGGGGGTGTTGCGGCCGACCTCGCCGGTCGCGGCGGTCCGGAAGCGGGCCCGCAGGGCCGGTTCCATGTGCGGGACCGGTACGCCCCAGGTGTAGGCGTAGTGGCGGGGGCGTACGCCCAGGTGCTCCTCGACGTCGTCGTTGCAGGCGTCCAGTTCGGCGGTGGAGAGGAGTTCGGGGCGGGCGTGGCTGCGGGTGTGGTTGGCGACCGTGCACAGGCCGGAGGCGGTCATCTCGCGCAGTTGCGCCCAGCTGAGCGCGGGGGCGCCGGCCGCCTTGGCGGTCGAGCCCTCCCAGCGCATCTCGCCGCCGACGTGGCCGCTGGCCAGGTAGACCGTGAACGGCAGCCGGCGTTCGCGCAGCAGCGGCCAGGCGTTGTCGTAGACGTCCGCGAAGCCGTCGTCGAAGGTGAGGACGACGCTCGGGGTGCGGCGCCCGGCCTCGATCCGGTCGGTGGCCTCGTCCAGGGAGACCACCCGGCCTGGCGGCAGCTCGGCGAGCAGGTCGGCCTGGGCGGCGAAGTCGGCGGCGGACACGTCCAGCTCGTCCGGGCTCCCGCCGCCCACCCGGTGGTAGATCAGCACGGTGGCGCCCTCGCCGGGGCCGGTCCCGACCCGGCGTGCCAGCTGTCGCTTCACCCGGGCCCGGATCCCCCCGTTGGCCGGGGCCGTTCCGGGCACGGCGGTGCCGCTCATCCTTCCCCCCTCTGCGGCGCCCTCCCCGGCACCGTCAAGTGGCCTCGCATCCGGTGCGGTCGGCACCCCGGACGGACATCACAGTAGGGGGAACTGTGGGGCTGGTGCCCCGGAATTGTGAAAGAAGCGAGAAGGAGTTGGCAGATGGGCTGAAAACCTGCCGATCTGACCGGTTGGACTCGATCGGGTGAGCGGTGATTGAGCGGTTTCCCGCGCGCCCCACCGTCCGCCGTCCGCGCTCCGTACTCAGGCCGCCGCGCGCCGACGGCGGAACAGTGCGAAACCGATCCGGCCGAGCAGCAGCACCCCGGCCGCGAGGCAGCCGGCCACCGCCATCGCCCACGCCGGGCCGTCACTGTCCGGAACCACGACCGCCACCACGATCCCCAGCACGAGGCAGGCCACGCCCACCAGCGCGAGCGGCACCTGGTGGGTGACCAGCGGGCCACCGTGGCAGTACCGGGCCATCCGGGTCGCGCCGCGCGGGTGGAGGTGATCACGTTCCGCATCTGCCATGAGCCCAAGGTACCCCGGAGCGGCCCCGCGGGCAGCATGCGCGCGGCGATCGGGCGGACACTCTCGGTGACGGACCGGGGGTGGGGCAGGGGACCGGCCGGGGCCGGGCGTGGCGGGTGTTCGGGAAGGTGTTCCGGAGTGGTCCCGGGCCCGTTACGGGCTCGTTCCGGAATTGTTCCCGGTCGTCGAAAAAACCTTGCCGGTCCGGTACAACCCTCAACGAGGTGTAGCTGTCTCCATTACATTGAGCGATCCAGGAGCCGTCCGCGGTGCGGGTTGGGAGTCCCCGCCGCGGGCCGGAAATACCCAGGGGGCGGAGCCGCCGTGCCCTGGAGTCGGAGGCCGGGCTCCGTCCTCCGGCGGTACCGCCACGCCGCATCGGCGACCGAGGGGGAACCGTGCCGCAGTCCCATTCCACGACGTCGACCTCCGGCCCCACGGCCCGTGACAGGGCCCTGGTGACCGCCCTGTCGGACCTGCGGCCCCCGCCGACCACCGCCGCCCCGCCCGGGACCGCCACCGTGACGACCGACGGGCAGCCGATCGTCACCCCACCGGCCGGCCTACTTCCGGCGGTCCTCCCGCCGGGCGGCCGGGCCCTGCGGTCCGCCGCCACCCGGGCCTGCCACCCCGCCGACGCGCGCGGCGAGTGGCTGCGGTTCGCCCCCGTCCAGCCCCTGTTCCGCGCCCGGGCGGCGCAGCGGCTCGCCGTACTCGCGTACCACGGCGTGACCGACCCGCGCTCCTTCGGCGCCCAGCTGGACCGGCTGCGAAGACTCGCGACCCCCGTCTCGCTGGCCGCCGTGCAGCAGGCCGTCGCCGAACGGCGACCGCTGCCCGCCCGCAGCGTCCTGGTCACCTTCGACGACGCCGACCGCAGCGTCCTCACCCATGCGCTGCCCGCGCTGATCGAACGCGGAATCCCGGCCGCCGCCTTCGTCATCTCCGAGCTGATCGGCACCGAGAAGCCGTTCTGGTGGCACGAGGCCGACTTCCTCGCCCGGCACGGCGGACGCGCCCGCTCGCTCGACTGCGGCCACCCCTCACAACTGCTCCGCCGGCTCAAGGCGATGCCCGACCCGGACCGCCGGCGCAGCCTGCACGAGCTGCGGGTCAGCGCCGACCGGCGACCGCCCGGCCAGGAACAGCTCACCCCCGCCGATCTGCTCGCACTGCGCGAGGGCGGGGTCGCCATCGGCAACCACACCCAGGGGCACCCGTGCCTGGGCCGCTGCGACGACGCCACCGTCCGGGCGGAGATCACCGGCGCCCACGAAGCCCTCACCCGCTGGCTCGGCGAGCCCCCGGTCGCCTTCGCCTATCCGGACGGCGGCCACGACGCCCGGGCCGAAACCGTCCTCCAGGAGCTGGGCTACCGGCTCGGCTTCCTCTCCGACCACCGCCTCGGCCCCCGGCTCCCCTCCCACCCTCTCCAGATCAGCCGGCTCCAGGTGGACTCGACCACCAGCACACGGCGCTTCGACACCATCCTCTCCGGTCTCGAACCCGCCTACCGCCGCTGGCGCGGCCACGCCGCCTGACCCTCCCCCGCGCAGGAAGTCGCCCCACCGACTTCCTGCGCCCGCAGGACCGCAGGACCGCAGGCTCGCCGGAGGTCGGCGCCGCTGACTTCCTGCACCACCGCAGCCCTCACGGCGGCTGCCACCGCCTGCCGGGGGCGGGCACTGTTCGAACCACCGGGCCCGGCCAGCCGCCGCGTGCCACTCGCCCCTCGTGTTCGGTGTCAGGGTCACGGCCCGCCTGCCCTCGCCGCTACAGCGCGCTGCCGCCCCTCCCCCACGGCCACACGCCGACAGCCCGCCACAGCCGGCTGCGGCCTGAGCCGCCCGCGAGGCCTCCGGGAGAGCAACGACATCGGCCACATTCCGCGCGCGCCCCTCCTGCTGCGCGCGACGCCCCACCGACCTCCCGCTCCCGCCAGCGCGCGACCGCCGCCGGGGCCACCAAGAGCTGCCACAACACCAAGGCACCCGACCCCCGCCAGAAGTCGGCCACGTCGACTTCCCACTCCCACGGGCACACCACCACCACGCGGGCTACTCACGAGGGCACCTGGAGGAACGCCCGCCCCTCCAGAGGTCGGCCCCTCCGAGCGGTGCCGGGGCGGCAGGGTCTCCCGACGTCGCTGCGCCCCGCAAGGGTGGCGGGGGGGGTCAGGGGGTGGGGGCGGTGAGGGGGAGGGTCTGGGGGTAGGCGAGGGCGGCCGGGGGGAGGGTGGTGGGGGTGCCGGCGTGGAGGACGGTGAGGGTGGCGGTGCCCTCGCGGGTGGGGTCGAGGACGCGGCGCAGGGCCTGGGCGGCGACCGGTTCGGCGGAGCCGTGCAGGGTCAGCGTCGGCAGGGCGGTCGGGGCGACGGCGGTGCGGATGCGGTCGGCGACCAGCTCGTAGTGGGTGCAGCCGAGGACGACGGCCGCCGTGCCGGCCGGGGTGCGGGCGGCCGCATCGGCGATGGCCGCCTCGATGGCCGCGTCGTCGCCGTGCTCGACGGCGTCCGCGAGCCCGGGGCACGCGACCTCGGTGACGGCGGCCGTCCCGGCGAAGTCGCGGATCAGCCCGCGCTGGTAGGCGCTGCCGGTGGTGGCGGGGGTGGCCCAGATGGCGACCGGGCCGCCGAGTGCGGTGGCCGGCTTGATCGCCGGGACGGTGCCGATGACCGGCAGCCCGGGCTCCAGCTCGGCCCGCAGGGCGGCGAGCGCGTGGACCGAGGCGGTGTTGCAGGCGACGATCAGCGCGTCCGGCCGGTACTCGGCGGCGGCCCGGGCGCAGCCGAGGGCGAGTTCGGTGATCTCCTCGGGCGTGTGCGGTCCCCAGGGCATCGAGGCGGGGTTGGAGGAGAGCACCAGATCGACGTCCGGACGCAGCGTCCGGAGTGCGGCGGCGGCGGCCAGCAGGCCGATTCCCGAGTCCATCAGTGCGATCTTCACGGGTCAAGACTTTAGTCGATGGCCCGCGTCGGCCCCCTGGTGCGGCAGACTGCCCGGGTGACCGTCCTGCTGTGGATCGCCGCGTTCTCCCTGCTGGTCTGGCTCTGGCTGGCGGGCTGCCACGGGTTGTTCTGGCGCACCGACGTCCGGCTGCCGCCGCGCCGCGCGCCGGAGCGCTGGCCGCAGGTGGCGGTGGTGGTGCCGGCCCGGGACGAGGCGCAGGTGCTGCCGGTGTCGCTGCCGAGCCTGCTGGCGCAGAAGTACCCGGGGCGGGCCCGGGTGGTGCTGGTGGACGACCACAGCACGGACGGGACGGGCGCCCTGGCGCGCTCGCTCGCCGCCCCGGACGGACTGGAGCTGACGGTGACCACCCCTCCCCCGCTGCCGCCGGGGTGGACGGGCAAGCTGTGGGCGCTGCGGCACGGGGTGGAGCTGGCGGGCCCGGACGCCGAGTACCTGCTGCTGACCGACGCGGACATCGCCCACGGGCCGGATTCGCTGGCCGAGCTGGTGGCCGCGGCGCAGAGCGGCCGGCTGGACCTGGTGTCGCAGATGGCCCGGCTGCGGGTGGAGACGGGCTGGGAGCGGCTGATCGTGCCGGCCTTCGTGTACTTCTTCGCCCAGCTGTACCCGTTCCGGTGGAGCAACCGGCCCGGCGCCCGGACGGCCGCGGCGGCGGGCGGCTGCTCGCTGGTGCGGCGGGAGGCGCTGGAGCGGGCGGGCGGGGTGGCCGCGATCCGGGGCGCGGTGATCGACGACGTGTCGCTGGCCCGGGCGGTGAAGTCGGCCGGGGGCCGGACCTGGCTGGGGCTGGCGGAGCAGGTGGACAGCGTGCGGCCGTACCCGCGGCTGGAGCAGCTGTGGCGGATGGTGTCGCGCAGCGCGTACGCCCAGCTGCGGCACTCGCCGGTGCTGCTGCTGGGGACGGTGCTGGGGCTGGCGCTGGTGTACCTGGTGCCGCCGGTGGCGGCGGTCGCCGGGCTGTCGGCGGGCGCCTGGCCGGTGGCGGCGGCGGGCGGGGCGGCCTGGGCGCTGATGGCGGGGACCTTCGTGCCGATGCTGCGCTACTACGGCCGGCCGCCGGCGGCCGCGCTGCTGCTGCCGTTCACGGCCTCGCTCTACCTGCTGATGACGGTCGACTCGGCGGTGCAGCACTGGCGCGGCAGGGGCGCCGCCTGGAAAGGCCGGACGTACTGAAGCCGGGTGGGCCACACTGGTCGGATGGACCGTCAGACGATCTCCCGGCTCGCGCACGCCCGTCATCCGGTCGCCGCGCCGCTGTCCGACGCGTCGGTGGGCGCGCTGCTGGAGCGGGCGCTCGCGCCCGAGCCGGAGGGGCGGGCGCTGGACCTGGGGTGCGGGCGGGCGGCGTGGCTGCTGCGGGCGCTCGGCGCGCGGCCCCGCTGGCGGGCGGTCGGGGTGGACGTGGACGCGGCGGCGCTGGCCCTGGCGCGGGAGTCGGCCGAGGCGCTGGGGGTGCAGCGGCGGATCGGCCTGCACCACCAGGACGCCCGGGAGTTCACCGACGACAGGCCCTTCGAACTGGTCCTGAACGTGGGCGCCACGCATGTCTTCGGCGGCCTGCTGCCGGCGCTGGACGCGGCCCGGGCGTTCCTGGCGCCGGGCGGCCGGGTGCTGGTCGGCGAGGGGTTCTGGGAGCGCGAGCCCTCGGCGGCGGCGCTGGCCGCGCTCGGTGCCGGGCGCGAGGACTACGCGGACCTGGCCACCACCGTGGACCGGGTGGCGGCGGACGGCTGGACGCCGGTGTCCGGCCATGTGAGCACCCGACAGGAGTGGGACGACTACGAGTTCTCCTGGACCGGCTCGCTCGCCCAGTGGGCGCTGGACCGTCCGGAGCACCCGGACGCCGCGGACGCCCGGGCGGCGGCGGACCTGCACCGCGCCGAGTGGCTGCACGGCTACCGGGGGACGCTCGGCTTCGTCACCCTGCTGCTGCGCCGCGACTGAACTCCCCCCGCATCCGGCCTACTTCTGGGTGCGGGCGAGGAAGTCGTCGATCAGCGGGGCGATCTCGGGCAGCTTCTCCTCCAGGGCGAAGTGCCCGGTGTCGAGGACGTGCAGTTCGGCGTCGGGCACGTCGCGCAGGTAGGCGCGGGCGCCGGGCTCGGTGAAGAACGGGTCGTTGCGGCCCCAGACGACGAGGGTGGGCGGGCGGTGGGTGCGCAGCCACTCCTGCCAGACGGGGTAGAGCTCGACGTTGCGGTGGTAGTCGAGGGCGAGTTCGACCTGGATGTCCTTGCGCCCGGGCAGGTCGAGGTGGTGCTGGTCGAGGGTCCAGCCGTCGGGGGCGACCAGGGCGGGGTCACCGGTGCCGCCCTCGTACTGGGAGCGGGTCATCTCCAGGGTGAGGATGGTGCGGACGCGCTCCTCGGCGCCCTCGACGCCGGGGCGGTTGGCGATGAACGCGCGGGCCTGCTCGGAGAGCCCCTCCTCGTAGGCGTTGCCGTTCTGGACGACCAGGCCGGTGATCCACTCGGGGTGGCGGGTGGCGAGGCGCAGGCCGACGGGGGCGCCGAAGTCGAAGACGTAGAGGGCGAACCGGTCGAGGCCGAGGGCCCGGCAGAAGCCCTCGACGACGTCGGCCAGGGTGTCGAAGCGGTAGCGGAAGGCGTCGGGGGCGGGGCTGTCGCTGTGGCCGAAGCCCGGGTAGTCGGGGGCGATCAGCCGGTAGCGGGTGCCGAGCGCGTCGAACAGCCGGCGGTACTGGTGGGAGGCGGACGGGAAGCCGTGCAGCAGCAGGAGCACGGGGGCGTCGGCCGGCCCGGTCTCCCGGTAGAAGACGCGCAGGCCGTCGACGTCGGCGTGGCGGTGGTGGACGTGCGGGATCGTCAGCTCGCTCATGCTAACCATTAAACATGCGAGTAGCGGTTAGAGGAAGGGCTGAGCGGGCGTCACCGCCCCAGCAGCCGCAGCGCGGCCGGCTTGGTGAACTCGTAGCGGGTCATCTGCTCCAGGTCCTTCAGCCAGCTCGCCGCCCGGCCGGGCCGGGCCAGCGCCCGGGCGTAGAGGTCCTCGAAGGCGGTGGTGACGCTCTCCAGCGAGAACCGGCCGACCACCCACTGCCGCCCCCAGTCGCCCAGCTCGGCCCGGCGCGCCGGGTCGTCGAGCAGCCCGCGCAACTGGCCGGCCAGCGCCTCGGGGGCGCGCGAGCCGTCGCCGAAGCCGTACATGCAGCGCGAGGCGTGCGGCTCGACCAGCGGACCCGGCTCGTGCACGGCGGTGTAGCCGGCCGCGCCGTGCACCACCACCGGCTTGCCGAAGGCGAGGCCGCGCAGCGCCGAGCCGCCCATGCCGAGCACGATGTCGGCGGCCTGGTACGCCGGGCGCGGGTCGGCCAGCTGCCCGGGGACCAGCACCGCCGGGCGCCCCAGCTCCGCGTTGGCGGCGGCCGCGCGGACGCGCAGCGGCTCCAGGCTGGGACCGGCGCCGACGATCACCAGCCGCACCCGGGGGTCGTCCAGCCGCCGGACGGCGTCCACGGTCAGCTCCGCGCCGGCGTCCTTCTCCAGCGCGGGCACCAGCCGGGTGACGATGACCAGCAGCGACTCGTCGTCCCCGATGCCGTGTTGGCGCCGGAACGCCGCCCCGTCGACCAGCCCGGGGGCGTCCGTGGCGGTGTTCACCGGCGGCTCGATCAGGCTGACGTCCCGGTGGCCGAAGGCCCGGCCGTCGCCCAACAGCGCGCCCAGGCCCAGCACCAGCGGCTGGTGGCGGGGCATGCCGCGCAGCATCCGGATGCCGTAGAAGGTGGTGACCACCGGCAGCCGGCCCAGCCGCCCAGGCCCGAAGAAGGCGTTGCGGGCCGCCCGGACCTCCCAGGCGTGCAGCAGCTGGCTGCCGTGCTCGGCGGCCAGCCGGCCCAGCCGGCGCCGGACCTCGGCGTGCGGGGTGTCGGGTCCGCCCGCCACCACCACGTCCAGGCCGTGCCCGGCGGCGACGTCGACCATCGGCGCCGGACCGGCCACGCCCTGGGCGAACAGCACCGGGTCGTGGCCCCGGTCGCGCAGGGTGCGGGCGATGTCGACCGCGTTCAGCTGGGCGCCGCCCAGGGCCAGGTTGTTGAGATGGACGAGCACCCGGACCGGTCGCACGCCTCACTCCTCCCAGTGGTGCGCGACGAACACCGGCGCGGCCAGCACCACGGCGCGCGGCGGGGAGTCCAGCATCGGCCCGAAGACGTCGAACTGGCCGGTGGAGTGCCAGCTCATCAGCGTGCCGCCGTCGGTCCTGCCGATGCTGTAGACGCCGGCCCAGAGCGTGTAGCGGCCGCGCGGCAGCGGCAGCCGGGGGATCACGCAGGTGACCGTGCGGTCCCCGCCGGTCAGCCGGATCTCGTGGCTGATCTGGAAGATCGGGCTGGAGGTGCCCTCGCTGACGCCCAGGTGCAGGGTCGCGTCGCCCCGGTAGTCGCCGCCCAGGGTCAGCTCGACGGTCATCGGCTCGTCGGTGGTGAGGCTCTCCCGCCCCTCGCCGCGCACCTCGTGCTTGAGCAGCTGGATCGGCTCGCCGGTGCGCCCGCCGGCCTCGGACTGCGCCTCGATGGAGTCGCGGTAGCCGGCCATCGCCTCCCTGATCCCGGCGTCCACCCGGATCGAGCCCTGCTCCAGCCAGATGCCGCGCCGGCAGATGGACTCCACGGCGGGCAGGTCGTGCGAGACGAAGACGATGGTGGTGCCCTGCTCGGCGACCTCGCGCATGCGGTCCAGGCAGCGCTGCTGGAACACCGCGTCGCCGACCGCCAGCACCTCGTCCACCAGCAGGACGTGGGGCTCCAGGTAGGCGGCGACGGCGAAGCCGAGGCGCATCTGCATGCCCGAGGAGTAGAACTTCACCTGCCGGTCGATGGCGCCGCCGAGCCGGGCGAACTCCACGATGTCGTCGAAGCGGGTGGCCACCTCGCGCCGGCGCAGGCCGAGCAGCGCGCCGAACAGGTAGATGTTCTCCCGGCCGGTCAGGTCGGGGTGGATGCCGGCCCGGATCTCGATCAGCGCGCCGATCCGGCCGCGTACGTCGATCACCCCGCCGTACGGGTACATCACCCGGGTCAGCATCTTGAGCAGGGTGGACTTGCCCGAGCCGTTGGAGCCGATGAGGCCGACCGACTCGCCCGGCTCGATGTGCATCGAGATGTCGCGCAGCGCCCAGCGCCAGTCCTCGCCCTTCTCGCCGCGCAGCCGGCGGGCCATCGAATCGACCTTGTCGCGCAGCAGCATCCGCTGCTGGTCGGCCTTGAAGCGCTTCCACACCTGCTCGGTGCGGATGGTCCCCAGCGGGAGGGTCCGGTCAGGCGACATCGGCGATCCCCGTCTCCAGCTTCTTGAACAGCAGGTAGCCGCCGACCAGGAACACCACCGAGGAGACCGCGGCGATCGTGGTGAGCGAGGCGTCGGGCGCCTGGCCGTACAGCAGGGCGTTGCGGTAGCCCTCGATCACGGCGCCGAGCGGGTTGAAGCCGACGTACACCTCCTGGAGGGTCTCCGGGATCTGGGCCAGCGGGTAGGCGACGGGGGTGGCGAAGACGCCCATCTGGGTGATGATCGGCAGCAGGTGGCGCACGTCGCGCAGGTAGACCACGGCCACCGACAGGACCAGGGCGATGCCGTAGGTGAAGGCGAACTGGATGCCCAGCAGCGGCACCACCCACAGGAAGGTGGCCGCGGGGGCGGTCCAGAAGACCAGGAACAGCAGGCCGAGCACGGCGGTGCCGATCAGCATGTCGACGGTGGCGACCAGCATGGTGGCGAGCGGGAAGACCTCGCGCGGGCAGTACACCTTGTTGAGCAGGCTGAGGTTGTTGGCCAGGCTCAGCGCGCCCTGGTTCATGGTGTTGCTGAAGAACTGCCAGACGATCAGGCCGACGTAGGCGAACAGCGGGTACGCGGCGCCCTCGGTGTCGACGTGCACGGCGCGGCGGAACACCAGGGTGAAGATGGCGCACAGCGCCAGCGGGGTGAGCACCGCCCAGGCGAAGCCGAGCACGGCCTGCTTGTAGCGGGCGCGCAGGTCGCGTTCGGCGAGCGCGCGGACGAGTTCACGGGCGCCCCACAGCTCGCGGGCGACCCGGGCCGGGCGGAGCCGGCGTTTGAAGATCAGCTCGGGCGGCGGCCCGTCGGCGGCCGGCGGGCGTCGCCCCGGGGCCTGCGTTGTCTGGCTGTCGTCGCGCCCGTCGACGAGCTGCGCGCGTTGTCCCCCCACGGACATCTGCCCTCTCCGGTACCGGCGGTATCGAGAAGTGGGCCTGTCGCAGCGGTGTTTGACGACCTCTCGACGCGGCCCGGCCCCACTCTGGCACAGAGTGTGGCCGCGGGGGGTCGGTTCGGTGAAGGTGGGCGGACTCCCCCTGGCCGAAGGGGCGGGCCGGCCCGGGAGGGGGCCGACGGCACGGGAAGGGGCCGACGGCACGGGAAGGGGCGGGCCGGCCGCCGCTGCGGCCGACCCGCCCGGGGGCGGTCGGTGGAGAGGTGGATCAGTGCAGCGTGTGGGCGCGCGGGTGGCGCTGCTGGTCCTGGGCGACCAGGCGGTCCAGCACCGCGGGCATCGCCTCGACGCCGCCGGCGGTGGTCGGCGAGGTGCGCTCCTCGCCCTGGACGACCACGGTCGGCAGCTCCTTGATGCCGTACCGGATGAACAGCTCGGCCGCCTCGTCGACCGAACGGGCCACCGCCTCCGAGCGGTAGGCCTCGCGGAAGCGCTGCTGGTCGACGTTCTGGGTCTGCGCCCACGCGGCGGCGCCGTCCTCGGCGGTGAGGTCCCGGTCGTCGGTGTGGACGGCCCGGAACGCGGCCTCCTGGAGGCGCTCGACCAGGCCGAGGCGCTCCAGCGTGTAGTACAGCCGGGCGTGGCCGCGCTGCACGGCCTCCTCGCGGGCGCCGGGCCAGATGGCCGGGACGCGGCGCAGGTCGGCGTCCGCGCGGTGGCGCTCGGTCCAGGCCTGGAGCGGCCGCTCCAGCGCCTGGGAGTGCCCGCAGTCGTACCAGAAGAACTCCAGCGCCTCCGTACGGGCGCTCTCGCGCACCGGCTGGATGGTGTCGAGGCGGGAGAACGGGTTGCCCCCGAGGAGCGGTTGGTGGCTGGCGGCGGCGGCCGGGAGGGGGGATGCGGCGATCCCGGCGGCGACGGCCAGCAACAGGGTGGTTCGAAGGATCGACTTCACACGGGGAGTGTGGCCCGTGACGGGGCGGCGACGGCCAGTCGTCCCGGTGCGTCGGGCCGGGATTCGCCTAAAAGGCGCACCC
>NZ_JBHVER010000115.1:0-4115 GCF_042802195.1 Kitasatospora sp. NPDC057500
CGCCGGCGTCGCGGGGCGCGGAGCCGGGCGCGGGCCCGGCGTCGGGCCGGACGCCTTGGGCGCGGCGGGGGCCGGCGCCGGGGCGGCGGCGGCCGGGGTCGGACGGGGACCGGGGGCCGCGGGACGCGGACCCGGGGTCGGGGCACCCGGCTTGGGTGCACCCGCGGCCGAACCGGCCGCGGGCTGGGGCGCCGCGGGCTTCCGCGGGCCCGGCTTGGCAGCGGAACCACCACCGGTGGGGGCCACACCAAGCGCGTCAGTCAACTTGCGTACGACCGGCGCCTCGATCGTCGAGGACGCCGAACGGACGAACTCACCCAGCTCGGTGAGCTTGGCCATGACGGCCTTGCTCTCCAAACCGAGCTCCTTGGCGAGTTCGTAAACCCGGACCTTAGCCACTTCACTCCTGTCTATGAGTCCGGGGGTCTCGTCCGCCGGACTGTCGCTACTTCATGGGCGTACCCATCGCGTACTCATCGCGTACTCATCGAGTGCTCATCGCAATCTCGACCTACTTCCACATCGCGAGGTACCTGACTGGTGGCACGGCGTACGGCTGCCCGTGCGCCGTGCTTGTTGCGGTGGTGCTCCGCCGCGCGAGCGGCGGGCCGTCACGGGGAGCTGACGCTCACCCGCTCCTCGATGTACTCGCGGAGCCGCCCGGTGTCGAGCGCGCCCTGGAGCCGGAAGGCCCGGGGGAACGCCCGTCGGCGGACCGCGAGGTCGAGGCAGGACGGATCGGGGTGCAGGTGAGCGCCCCGGCCCGGCAGTGCGCCACGGGGATCAGGGACGCAGACGCCCTCGACCGCCGTGACACGCAACAACTGGTGCTTGGCCGCGCGCTTGCGGCAGCCCACGCAGGTGCGTTCCGGGCGTGCTCGGACATGCGTCCGGCCAGACGAAGGCAAGTCTACCCCTCCGAAGGGACATGGCGCCGCCCCGCCGACCCCGGAGGGCACGGCGGGGACACTCGGACAACAACGACTACTGGTCCGCGGCTTCCTGCTCGGCGCCCTCGGTGTCCGGCCGGATGTCGATCCGCCAGCCGGTGAGACGCGCGGCCAGGCGGGCGTTCTGCCCCTCCTTGCCGATCGCCAGCGACAGCTGGTAGTCCGGCACGATCACCCGCGCGGAACGCTGGGCGGCGTCGACGATCTCCACACTGGTCACCCGTGCGGGGGACAGCGCGGCGGCGACCATCTCGCGCGGGTCCTCCGACCAGTCGACGATGTCGATCTTCTCGCCGTGCAGCTCGCCCATCACCGCGCGCACCCGGGAGCCCATCGGACCGATGCAGGCGCCCTTGGCGTTCAGCCCCTGGCGGCGCGACCAGACCGCGATCTTGGTCCGGTGGCCGGCCTCACGGGCGATCGCCGCGATCTCCACGCTGCCGTCCGCGATCTCCGGGACCTCCAGCGCGAACAGCTTCTTCACCAGGTTCGGGTGGGTGCGCGACAGCGTCACCGACGCCCCGCGCACGCCCCGGCGAACGGCCACGACGTAGCACTTCAGCCGGGTGCCGTGCCGGTAGTCCTCGCCCGGGACCTGCTCCTGCGGCGGGAGGATGGCCTCCAGCTTGCCGATGTCGACCAGCACGTTCTTCGGGTCGTTGCCCTGCTGGACGACACCGGTGACGATGTCGCCCTCCTTGCCCGCGTACTCGCCGAAGGTCTGGTCGTCGGCGGCGTCACGCAGCCGCTGCATCATCACCTGCATGCCGATGCTGGAGGCGATCCGGCCGAAGCCGCTCGGGGTGTCGTCGAACTCCTTCGGCTCGACGCCCTCCTCCAGCTCCGACGCGTCCTCGGTCGCCCAGACCGTCACATGGCCGCTCCTGCGGTCCAGCTCGACCCGGGCGCGACGGCGCGAGCCCTCGGTGCGGTGGTACGCGGTGAGGAGGGCCGACTCGATCGACTCGACCACGAGGTCGAAGGGGATGTTCTTCTCGCTGACCAGCGCGCGCAGGGCACTCATGTCGATGTCCACGGCTACGCCTCCTCGTCTTTCGTCACGTTCTCGTCGAGCAGCAGCTCGTCGTCCTTGCGGTTGAACTCCACCTGGACCCGCGCACGGGCGACCTCGCCGTACTCCAGCCGGCGCTCCTTGGGCCGGCCACGGCCCTTCACCGGCTGCACCTCGACCAGCGCGCCGTCCTCGTCCGCCTCCAGCACCCGCGCGACGATCTCCCCGCCGTCGACCAGGTGGATCTTGGCCAGCCGGCCCTCGGCCCGCGCCCAGTGCCGCGGCACGGTCAGCGGACGCTCCGCGCCCGGCGAGCCGACCTCCAGGAGGTACGCCCCGGAACCCATCACGTCCGACTCGTCCAGGGCCTCGCCGACCACCCGGCTGAACTCGGCGATGGCGTCCAGGTCCACGCCGCCGTCGGCGTCCACGTCGATCTGCACCTGGCGGCGGCTGCCCGCCTGGGTGACCTTGACGTCCTCCAGATCCAGGCCCGCCTGTACGGCCAGCGGCTCCAGCAACGCGCGCAGCCGGTCGGTGTTGGTGGTGCTCATCCGGGTGGACTCCTCGGCCGCGTCTGCTGTTGTCGGAAGGTCGCCCCGCACCCCCGGCGCCGGTGCGGCGCGCGGCCGGGTCGCGGCAGCTCGGCCCAAAGCCTAGCCGGTGAAACCCCCAACCACCGATTCCGGCCCCGGGCCCGCCTCACCCGGTGCGAGCAAGCTCACACCGCCCGCGCACCGTCACCGCGAACCCGATCCGTGCCCACAGACGTAAGGATTCTGTAATCATTCACGCCAACGAGGGCAGGCGGGCAGGCCGTCCTCCCGTACACGCCCCCGGAGTGACACCCATGCAGCCGCCCAGCCGACGGACCATCCTGACCCTCGGGCTGCTCCTCACCACCGGCACGCCCCTCGCCGCCTGCACCAGCGGGCCCGGCGACGCCCCCGGCACCCCGGCCCGCGACCCCCGCCGCCCCGACCCCGACGAGCCGGTCCGCCTGCGCGCCGTCGCCGCCACCGACCTCCTCCTCGCCGGCTACGACGCCCTCCTCCCCCAGGCCCCCCAGCTCCAGGCCCTGCGCACCGAGGTCGCCCAGCACCGCGCCGCCCTCCAGCCCACCACCACGACACCCCCCACCACCCCCACCGCACCAGCCGGCACGGCGCCCACCACCCTCGCCGCCCTGGCCACCCTCGAACGCCGGACCGCCCAGTCCCGCCTCGCCGACCTCGGCGCCGCCTCCCCCCAGCTGGCCCGCCTGCTGGCCTCCGTCTCCACGGCCGGCGTCCTGCACGCCGTCGCCCTCGGCGACCCCGCCCCGTCCGCCGCGCCCAGCACCACCTCCACCCCCGCCCCCGGCGAGCCCGCCGCCCCCTTCCAGGACGCCCTCAGCGCCGAACACGCCGCCATCTACGGCTACGGCGTGGTCGGAGCCCGCCTCCCCGACGACCAGAAGCGCACCGACGCCCGCACCGCCCTGGCCGCCCACCAGTCCCACCGCGACGCCTGGCAACGCCTCCTCACCGCCGCCGGCGCCACCCCCGCCGCCGCGGCCCCCGGCTACCAGCTCCCCTTCCCGGTCACCGACGCCCCCACCGCCACCCGCCTCGCCGCCCACCTGGAAACCAGCCTCACCACCGTCTACGCCGACCTGGTGGCCGCCGTCCCCGCCCCCCAACGCCCCCTCGCCGCCGACGCCCTCCGCGAATCCGCCCTCCGCGCCCACCACTGGGGCGCCACCCCCACCCCCTTCCCCGGCTTCCCCAACACCCCCACCCCGCCCCCGACTCCGACTCCGTGACGGGCGCGCACACCCCCATCCCACCCGCACCTCCCCACCCACCCCCACCACTCCCCCACCCCACCCCCACCAGGCGAGAGGGATGCGCTGCGGGAGGGGGCGGCGTAGGGGGTGGCCGCGGAAGGGGGCGTTGCGGGTGATTTTCGGACTGCCAACGGCGGGCACCCCGCCCCCACCGAGTCGGCAGTCGGAAAATCATCCAGCCCCCCGGAGCGGCCCCCCCCGGAGCCGCCCCCCCCCCCCCCCCCCCCCGCGCCCCCCAGCCCCCCCCCCCCCCCCCGCGCCGCCCCCCCCCCCCCCCCCCCCCACCCCCCCACCACCCCCACCCCCCCCCCCCCCCCCCCCCCCC
>NZ_JBHVER010000115.1:4125-6822 GCF_042802195.1 Kitasatospora sp. NPDC057500
CGTCGACGCCCCACCCCATCCCCCCCATAACCGACAATGAACCCGTACCACCCCAGGGGCCCCGCCACCGAAAGGCCACCATGTCGGCAGCAGCACCAGGACAGATCCCCGTCCCCGACTGGCTCACCCGGAGCATCACCGCCACCCACCCCGCCGAGGCACCCAGCTGGCTGGCCGAGCTGCCCGCCCTCGTCGCCGCCCAGCTGACCCGCCTCGGCCTCACCCTGGACCGCGTCCTGGACCCCGGCGGCTCCCGGAGCCTCGTCGCCTACGTCCACCGCGACGACGACCTCACCCCCGCCACCCTCAAGGTCTCCCTCCGCACCCCCGAGACCGCCCACGAACCCGACGCCCTCACCACCTGGGCCGGCCGCGGCGCCGTCCTCCTCCTCGACGCCCACCGGACCCCCACCACCGACGTCCTCCTCCTGGAACGCCTCCACGGCGAGATCCCGCTCCGCTCCCTCGCCGAGCCCAAGGCCACGCTGGAAGCCACCAGCCTCCTCCACCGCCTCTGGCTCCCCCTCCCCCGGAGCGCGCCCACCCCTCCGCTCCCCACCACCCCTCCGCTGCCCACCTCCCCGCCGCCCGCCGAAGCACCCACCCCCGCCTTCCCCGACGAAGCCACCCCCCTCCTCACCGAGGCGCGGGAGACCGCCACCGCCCTCACCACCACCGCCACCGAGCGGTTCCTCCTGCACGGCGACTTCCACCACGGCAACGTCCTCGCCGCCGACCGGTCCCCCTGGCTGGCCGTCGCCCCCCGCCCCCTGGTCGGCGAACGCGCCTACGACCTGGCCCGCCTCGCCCTGGACCGCGCCGACACCCTGGTCGGCTCCCCCGGCGTCCCCGCCGCCGTCCGCCGGCGCCTGCACCAACTCGCCGAGGCCCTGGACGTCGACCGCGACCGCCTCCGCGGCTGGACCCTGGTCCGCGCCGTCGACCTCGCCCTGAGCGCCCTCGCCGCAGGACGCCGCCCCGAGGCCGAGCTCTACCTCGAGTTCGCCGGCGCGCTCTGAGCCGGACCGCCCCCGCCCGCCCCGCGCAACGGCAACGGCGCCCCCATCACCGCGTACCGCCGCTCCGTGTTCGGAAAGTGCACGGCCCGCGCGAGGTCCCGGTACCCCAGCGCCCGGTAGAGCCGCCGGGCCGGCGTCTCGGCGTCGATCGCCGAGAGGATGCTGCGGTCCATCCCGGACCGCCCGGTCAGCGTGCGGATCAGCGCCGAGCCGACCCCCCGCCCCTGGAACTCCGGCAGCACGTGCAGTTCGGTGACGGCGAAGACGTCGTCCAGCCAGTCCCCGTGCCCCCGCGCGACCAGGTACGGCTCGATCACCGTGCTCCACCAGTGCTCACGACGGTTGGGCATCCCGTACCCGAACCCGACCAGCCGCCCCCCGCCGAACGCCCCGAACGCGATCACCCCGGGCTGCTGCGCGTGCCGCCCGACGATGTGCAGCCGGACCATGACCTCCTCCGGTGTCAGCCCGAACGCCACCGCCTGCACATCGAGCGCCTGCGGAGCCCACGCCGCCAGGTCGATGGCCTCGACAGTCACCCCGCCCTGTACGCCCTGTCGCTCCATGTACCCGCCCCCGCCCCTCAGAACAGCACGCTCATGAACGCCCCGACCTCCTGGAACCCCACCCGCCGGTACGCGGCCCGGGCCCGCAGGTTGTAGTCGTTGACGTACAGCGAGACCACCGGCGCCACCTCCCGCAGCGCGACGTCCAGCACCGCCGCCATCCCGGTCTCGGAGAGCCCCTGCCCCCGGTGCCCGGGCGCCACCCAGACCCCCTGGATCTGGCAGGCCCCCGCCGTGACGGCCCCGATCTCCGCCTTGAAGACGACCTCCCCGTCCTCCCCGAACCGGGCGAACGAACGCCCGGCGGAGACGAGTTCGGCGACCCGGGCCTGATAGAGCAGCCCCCCGTCGCCGGCCAGCGGCGAGACCCCGACCTCCTCGGTGAACATCGCCACACAGGCCGGCATCAGGATGTCGATCTCATTGCGCCGCACCCTCCGCACCAGCGGATCCGGCGCGATCTCGGCGGACGGCACGCTCGTCGACAGCAGCGGCTGGTGCGCCCGGACCTCCCTGGCCGGCCCCCAACTGCGCTCCAGCAGCGCCCACAGCGCCGCCGTCGGCCCGGCCGGCCCGACGATGGAGGAGCAGCGGCGCCCCTGCCGCCGGGCACGCTCGGCGAAGGCCTGGACGGCCTGCGGTCCGGCGTCGACCAGCACCAGGTTGGCCCCCGCGTAGCAGAGCGCGTCGAGTTCGCCGTTCTCGTCGTACCAGCCCCACATCTCGCCGCCGAGCCGCCAGGGGTCGAGGCCGACGGCCTCCACCCGGGTGGCGACGAAGGCGTTGGCGACCGGGTCGCGGTGGAGGACGGCGAGGGCGTCGGCGAGGTCCGGGGGTTCCAGCACGCGGGTGGTCGCCAGGGCGCGGGCGGCCTGGAACGAGCTGGGGAGCATCACACCTCGATCGAGCATCGAGACAGCACCTTACTGAGACGACTCTGGCCGCACCCTACTCCCTGGCCCCACCCGGATACGGCCGCGGGGGGGGGCGCGGCCCGGCGGCCCCCCCCCGCGCCCGACACCGGGGGGGCCCCCCCCCCCCCCCCGGGGGGGGCGCCCGCGGGGGCGGGGGGGGGGGCGGCCCCGGGGGCCCCCGCCGCCCGCAGCGCGCGG